>NZ_JAGXJZ010000080.1:0-824 GCF_019091095.1 Achromobacter sp. GbtcB20
CGCGCTGGCGAACGCGCCGCGCATCGTGCCCTTCGGCGTCAACATGCTGGGCCCGGTCCTGATCAAGTACGGCAACGAGGCCCAGAAGCGCTACTGGCTGCCGCGCATCCTGGACGGCTCGGACTGGTGGTGCCAGGGCTACTCGGAACCGGGCGCCGGCTCCGACCTGGCCGCGGTGAAGACGACCGCCGTGCGCGGCACCGATGCGGGCGGCGACCATTACATCGTCAACGGCCAGAAGACCTGGACCACGCTGGGCCAGCACGCCAACATGATCTTCTGCCTGGTGCGCACCAACCGCGAAGCCAAGAAGCAGGAAGGCATCAGTTTCCTGCTGGTCGACATGAACAGCCCGGGCGTCGAAGTGCGCCCGATCATCACGCTCGACGGCGAACATGAAGTGAACGAGGTGTTCTTCACCGACGTGCGCGTCCCGGCGGAGAACCTGGTCGGCGAAGAGAACCGCGGCTGGACCTGCGCCAAGTACCTGCTGACCTACGAGCGCACCAACATCGCCGGCGTCGGCTTCTCGGTGGCCGCGCTGGCGCGCCTGAAGCGCATCGCCGCCACGCAAACCCGCAACGGCAAGCCGCTGCTGGACGATCCCTCGTTCGCGTCGCGCCTGGCCCGCGTCGAGATCGACCTGGAGAACATGAAGACGACCAACCTGCGCGTGATCGCGGCGGTGGCTGGCGGCGGCGTGCCGGGTGCGGAAAGCTCGATGCTGAAGATCCGCGGCACCGAGATCCGCCAGGAGATCCTGTCGCTGACGCGCCGTGCGATGGGCGTCTACGCCCGTCCGTTCACCCAGGACATGCTCGATG
>NZ_JAGXJZ010000800.1:0-243 GCF_019091095.1 Achromobacter sp. GbtcB20
CTCGACGTTGGAGCGCTGGCTCAACGAAGGTGCCCACGCGCTGCGCAGCCTGTTCAGCCTGGCCCAGCAATACCGCTACTCGGGCTGCACCCGCGACGACTTCGCGGCCAAGAACGCCGCAGCTCGGGCAGCATTGGAGAAGTTCGGCGAACTGCCGCAGGACGTGCTCGAAGGCATGCGCCGCTCGAAGTTTGCGCCGCCCGTCGTGCGCCGTGGTCTGCAACAGCGTGGTGATAGCGCTGC
>NZ_JAGXJZ010000801.1:0-243 GCF_019091095.1 Achromobacter sp. GbtcB20
GCGGTGTCGAACGACGAGGCGAAGGGCCTGGTCGCCAGGCTGGCGCCGGCGGTGGCCTATCGCGCGGCCAACATCGAATTCAATCCGGCGCTGCTGTCGCTGCGCTTTAACGTCGAGCAGCGCGCGGGACGCCAGTTCGTCCGCATCAGCTCGACCCAGCCGCTGAACGAACCCTTCGTCGACCTGCTGCTGGAACTGGCCTGGGACAACGGCCGCCTGGTGCGCGAATACACCTTCTTGCTG
>NZ_JAGXJZ010000802.1:0-243 GCF_019091095.1 Achromobacter sp. GbtcB20
ACGCCCTGCTGGAACCGCGTCAAGGCGCTGGAAGAGGCGGGGGTAATCGAAGGCTATGCGGCCTTGCTGAACCAGAAGGCGCTGGGGCTGCCGGACACGGTAATGATCGAGGTCACGCTTGTGCACCACGACGACGACACGCTGGCGCGCTTTGGCGAGGAAATCAGCCGCCTGCCCTAAGTGGTCGAGGCGTTTCTGGTCACGGGCGAATACGACTACCTGATCAAGGTTGCCGAGGCGGGC
>NZ_JAGXJZ010000803.1:0-243 GCF_019091095.1 Achromobacter sp. GbtcB20
TCGAACGCTGCGGCGAAGCCTTGCGTAAGCCGGTGTTGCCCGCCTCGCGCTGCGGTGGCGGAGGCGCCGGGGTCTACCAGTTCGTCGGCGACGAGGGCTGGCTGGTGTTCGATCCGGACCGGCGCGAGTGCGTGGCGATCGACCTGGGCCCAGGCCTGGCCGAGCGCGTGGCGGTAATGCTGCGCCAGCACGGTTACCGCCTGCGCGCGGTGCTCGCCACCGGGCTTGAGGAGGAAGCCGTCA
>NZ_JAGXJZ010000804.1:0-243 GCF_019091095.1 Achromobacter sp. GbtcB20
GTGCGTCCCAGTTCCTGTCCCAGCTTCTGGGCCACCACGCGGTTCAGCACGTCCGTGGCGCCCCCCGGCGGGAACGGGACGATCATCCTGAGCGGACGCGAGGGATAGGCGTCCTGGGCCACGGCGGGCGCGGCCGCGCCGCGGGTGCTGGCAAAAGCGAGGCTGGCTGCAAGAAACGAGGGTTTCATGGCGGGGCTCGGTGGGAGGGGGGGGAGGTGCGGCGCGGCTGGTGGCGCCTTGTGG
>NZ_JAGXJZ010000805.1:0-243 GCF_019091095.1 Achromobacter sp. GbtcB20
GCCGCCGCGCAGCGGGGCGCGCAGGTCGTGGCCCTGGGTCGCGAACAGGCAGGTGTAGAGTTTGCCCTCGGTCGACAGGCGCATGCGGCTGCAGTCCTTGCAGAAGGCGCCGGTGACGCTGGAGATGACGCCGATCTCGCCGCCGCCGTCCTGGTAGCGCCAGCGCGCGGCGGTCTCGCCGGTGTAGTTGGGGTCGAGCGGCGCCAGCGGCATCTCGGCGCCCATCCGGCTCACCACCTCGCT
>NZ_JAGXJZ010000806.1:0-243 GCF_019091095.1 Achromobacter sp. GbtcB20
AAGTCATTGCTGAAGCTGTGCCGGCGCCTTGGATTGTAAAACATCTCGATGTAATCGAAGACGTCCTGCCTTGCGTCTTCCCGGGTGCCATAGGTCTTGCGTCGGATCCGCTCCCGTTTCAGGAGCTGGAAGAAGCTCTCAGCCACGGCGTTATCGTGGCAGTCCCCACGCCGACTCATGCTTTGCTGCAGATTGTGCTGGTCCAGGAAGTCGCGCCAGTCGTAGCTGCTGAATTGGCTGCCC
>NZ_JAGXJZ010000807.1:0-243 GCF_019091095.1 Achromobacter sp. GbtcB20
GACGCGCCCGCCGGTAATGGCCTTGACGCGGTTCACGTAAGGCTTGAACTCGGCGTAGCGGTTGACGAATTCCCAGGCCCGCTCGTTATCGGTGTGGAAGATGTGCGGCCCGTAGACGTGCACCATGACGCCGGTCTCGGCGTCACGTTCGGAATGGCAGTTGCCCGCGATATGCGGACGCGATTCAAATACTTCGACCTTGTGGCCGGCTTGTGCGAGCTGGTTTGCAATGACAGCTCCGGT
>NZ_JAGXJZ010000808.1:0-243 GCF_019091095.1 Achromobacter sp. GbtcB20
GGTCGAGCAGGCATTCCATCTTGCCGGCGTGGCCGGTCAGGTAAAACTTTTTCGAAAACTTGTTCATATAAAAATCAGATCTTCAGGCGCTCGACGACCTCGCCTTTCAGGATGTGGTTGTCGATGATGTCGTCGATGTCCGTGGTGTCGACATAGGTGTACCAGGTGCCCTGCGGGTAGATCACCACGTCCGGGCCTTCCTCGCAGCGCTCCAGGCAAGCGGGCTGGTTAATGCGCACCTTG
>NZ_JAGXJZ010000809.1:0-243 GCF_019091095.1 Achromobacter sp. GbtcB20
GGGGACGCGCTTGATTGCGTTGCCGAAGAAATAAACTCGTTCAAGCCAGGGCGAAGTAAGCGACCAGGAGCACGATGCTCGCCATCGCGCACAGGACGCCCGCCAGCGAGGTTTCGTAGCGGCGCCTGAGCACCCGGCTCCAGGACCGCAGTGCGATGCGCTCGTACCAGTTGGCCTGCCATTGGGTCAGCGCAAACAACTGCAGCGCGATCGCGCCCGCCAGCAGGGCGCCGGGCTCGCGCT
>NZ_JAGXJZ010000081.1:0-823 GCF_019091095.1 Achromobacter sp. GbtcB20
GGCACGGCGCATCGCCGGCCAGCACCACATGCAGATCGTGGTTGGTGGGCGCCCACCGCCGCGCGTCGCTTCCGCTGGCGATGACGACGCTGGGCGTGCGCACTGCCGCGGCGATGTGCGACACCCCAGTGTCGTTGCACAGCAGGAGCCGACTCGACTCGACCAGCGCGGCCAGGCTACCCAGCGTGGTCTTGCCGCATAGGTCCGGCAGATTGCGTCCCGACAGGCGTCTCAGCTCATCCGCGAGTGACCGCTCAGCCGCCGTTCCGGTCAGCGCCACCTGCCACCCCTGAAGCAGCAAGGCTGTCGCCGTGCGGCCATAGCGCTCCAGCGGCCACCGGCGCGATGGCAGGCGCGCGCCGACGTGCATGAGCACCAGGCGGGCAGCATCCAGCGAATGGACCTTCAGCAGGTCTTCGGCAGCGCGCCGGTCTTCCACCGTGCACGGGAATTCGAGCTTGTCGTCGTCAGCCGGCACGCCAAGATGCCGGAGCAGCGCCAGGTATCGATGCGGCTCGGGCAAGTCGTCCGGCCAGGGCATCCACTGTCCCGGAACGCCCTCTTCTGCCTGCGACACAAAGCCGCCGCAGCGCCTGGCGCCCAGTTGCCCGACGATGGGATTGCTTTGCGCGCCGCTGCCGTGCATCTGCAGCGCCACGTCAAACTGCGCGTCGCGCACCCGCGCATAGAAATCCGGCAGCCCCTCTTCGCGGGCAGGCTGCTCGGGAAACGCCTCGATGCCCGGAAACTCGATCAGCTCGTCCACGTAGCAGGCAAACCTGCCGACAAACTCGCGCGCGTTGGCAAGACCGATCAGGGCGAT
>NZ_JAGXJZ010000810.1:0-243 GCF_019091095.1 Achromobacter sp. GbtcB20
TCAAATTTTTACTGGAGCAAGGCGGGGCTTGCTGGTAGTGTTGCGGCTGCATGTCATTGTATTGACGAGGCGGCAACACAAGAAGACACTGGAAACGGATACGGAGTATGTTCATGCACAAGTTTTTCAAGTTCGCCCTCGCGCTGTTCGGCCTGCTGGCACTGGTGCGCCTGGCGGCGGCCGCGCCCGGGACGGCGGACGAAACCCGCGCCATCGACGCCCCCGTGGGGCGCGTCAAGCTCG
>NZ_JAGXJZ010000811.1:0-243 GCF_019091095.1 Achromobacter sp. GbtcB20
ATTGCCGGCGCGCGCCAGCGCCCCGCCCACGCAGCCGGACAGAACGGCTGACGCGGACCGGATGCCGGCCGGCGCGCTGGTGTTGGATTAGATGACGTTGACGCTGCGCGACAGCATCGTCGGCGGCTTGCCACCGGCCGCGGCGCGGGTTTCGTTGCGGTAGGTCGTGCCTTTGGCCGCATCCGGCGGGGACGGCAGATCGGTGGTTTCTTTCGAACGCCCGGCCTCCACGCCGCGCGCGCC
>NZ_JAGXJZ010000812.1:0-243 GCF_019091095.1 Achromobacter sp. GbtcB20
CTCCATGCGCGTGAACACGTTCAGTTCGCGGCTGGAGTGCACCAGGGTGCCGATGCGGTAGTTATAGAAGGGCTCGGTCAGGCCGACCGCGCCCTTGATCGCGCACACGCCGGCCAGGCGGCCATTGGTCGTGTCCTCGAGCGCGAACATGTAGTCGCGCTCGTGCGGCGGGATCGTTTCGGCGAACGAGGCGACGGCGCATTCGACGCGGTCGCCCAGCATCTTGCGGTCGGGGTTCAGGGT
>NZ_JAGXJZ010000813.1:0-243 GCF_019091095.1 Achromobacter sp. GbtcB20
TGCAAAACCAACCGTCTCCGCTGATTCTCACTTTCGGCGTTTCCGACCCCGTCGGCGCGCTGGGTGTGCAGGCAGACCTCGCCACCTTCGCCGCCCATGGCTGCCACGCCCTCACCGTTACCACCGCCCTGCTGGTGGGCGACAGCGCGCGCGTCGAAGACCTGCACGAAATCGTCGTCGGGTGGAGGGCCGCCCAGGCGCGCGTGGTGCCCGGGGACATGCCGGTCGCCGCGGTCAAGGTCT
>NZ_JAGXJZ010000814.1:0-243 GCF_019091095.1 Achromobacter sp. GbtcB20
GCTCAAGCTCGACCCCGAGCGCCTGATGGCGGCCATCACCGACGCCACCTTCGATATCCAGCGCGAGCAGGAAACCCTGCGCCGGCGCCTGCGCAGCGAAGCCCGCACCGGTGCGCTGACGCGCCTGCCGAACCGCGCCGCCGTACGCGAGCATTTGCAGATGCTGCTCGGGCGCCCCGATGGCAGCGGCCAGTTCGCGCTGCTGTTCCTGATCTTCGACCGCTTCCGCAAGTTCAACGACAC
>NZ_JAGXJZ010000815.1:0-243 GCF_019091095.1 Achromobacter sp. GbtcB20
AGCCCCGCCTGGATGCCCCCGCGCGTGACGCGGACGCGCTTCCCCTTCAGTTGGGGCCCGCTGGTAATCTAGAGGTCGGGCCGCACCACCAGGCGCGCGCCGCCCTTGGCGAAACCGGCCACGACATAGATCGGGGCGCCGCCGGCGCGGCCCGAGATCGCCGCCTCCGAGGCGGTGGTGCCAACATCGAGCTCGCCCGCGATGATCGCCTGCATGACGTCCAGCCCCTTCGGGAAGATCTTC
>NZ_JAGXJZ010000816.1:0-243 GCF_019091095.1 Achromobacter sp. GbtcB20
GGCAGGTTCCTACCCGCCGCCGACCAACCTGTTTCGCCCCGAACGGGCCCCACCATGTTCAAGAACCTCACCATCAAGACGCGCCTGATTGCCGTGCTCGCCTTTCTCGTCTTCGTGCTGATCGTCGGTTTCGCCATCGGCATCCTCAACCTGAACAAGGCCAATGGCGCGCTCGAACAGATGTATAACGTCCGCCTGATGGCGCTGGCCGACCGTGATTATCCGACGCTGCTGGGCATCCTG
>NZ_JAGXJZ010000817.1:0-243 GCF_019091095.1 Achromobacter sp. GbtcB20
TTGCCAGCTACCACGAACATGACACGAACATTACATGAATGTAATTCATGGGTCATTCGATGGAAAGTGCCCAACCCATAGCATGACCTGCATTGCGTCGAACTGTGCCGCTCAGGATGGGGTGGCGATTAGAACGACTTCCGAGTCATCTATGGAGGATGTCAGGCCATGCCGCCTCGTACACCCTTTTTTATCGTGACCACACAGGGCCTTTCTCGTCGGCGGTTCGTCCAAGGGTTAGCC
>NZ_JAGXJZ010000818.1:0-242 GCF_019091095.1 Achromobacter sp. GbtcB20
GGTCCGTTCTGGGGTTACCAGTACGATTGCACGCAGCTGGGCGCGGTCACCAATGTGTGGATGGCCAGCCCGGCGCTGGACAACGATGTCGCCGCCGCGCTGACGCCGCAGGACCTGGCGCCGTACCCCGTCATTTCGCAGCCCACCAATGCGGCGTTATCGCATCTGTATGGCGCGTGGTTCGCCGAGCAGGGAATGCCCGTCAAGCGGGGGCTGTCGTGCTACAGTCTGGGCATGTTGGC
>NZ_JAGXJZ010000819.1:0-242 GCF_019091095.1 Achromobacter sp. GbtcB20
GCTCGATCAAATTCGCTTGCTGACGGCAAGGAACTTTCCAGCAGAGCTGCGCGAAAGAAATGCGAACGCAAGGTGAAATGCCTAACCGACCATGGCTGTGTCCGGTGGCATATTCGTTCCAAACTCGTCAATAGGAGCTCATCATGTCCGACAATCTGGAAAACCGCGGCCAACAGGACCGTTCGCGCATCAACGTGCGCGAGGAATGGGAAGTACGTCACTGGACCGAGGCCCTCGGCGTC
>NZ_JAGXJZ010000082.1:0-823 GCF_019091095.1 Achromobacter sp. GbtcB20
GCGCTGGCCGGCAACGGCGCGGGCGCGCTGGCCTCGGGCGGCGCCGCGCTCTATGCCGAGGCGCGGTTTATCCGGCCTGGCGTGGGATTTGACGCGAAGATGAGCTAGGTTCAGGCGCTGTCACGCCAAGACAAGGCGAGCGCCGAAATGAAGGCGCTGCGAGAACAGGCACGTCAGCTGGGCGCGACCACGATGTTTTCTGCCACGCAGGCGGCTGGTGCTCAAGGCTTCCTTGCCATGGCCGGCTTCGACGCCAAGGCCATCCTGGACGCGATGCCCGGCATGCTCTCGCTGGCCAAGGCGGGCGACACCGACCTGGCGCAAACGGCCGATATCGGGTCCAACATCTTGACCGGCTTCAAGCTTCCCGCCGAACAGATGAACCGCGTTGGCGACGTACTCACGGCCGCCTTCACGCGATCCAACACCAGCCTCTACATGCTGGGCGAAACCATGAAGTACGTGGCGCCGGTGGCTGCTGGTGTCGGCCAAGATATCGAGACCGTGGCGGCGATGGCTGGCAAGCTGGGCGACGCGGGCATTCAGGGCAGCAGGGGCGGCACGGCGCTGCGGCCCATCCTGGGCCGCCTGGCCGCGCCACCCAAGGCGGCCGCCGATGCGCTCGATGGCCTGGGCACCAGCACGAAGGACGCCGCCGGCAACCTGCGCGACGTGCCGGCCATTCTGGAAGAGCTGCACAAGAAAACCGCGAAGATGGGCAACGCCGAGCGGTCCGGCATCTTCACGGCCATTGCTGGCGAGGAAGCATTCAGCGGGCTGCAGGTGCTTGTCGGCCAGGCGCGCACCGGCGAGCTGCAGAAGT
>NZ_JAGXJZ010000820.1:0-242 GCF_019091095.1 Achromobacter sp. GbtcB20
CATGGACGGCATGTCGCCGAAACCGGCTTCGTGCGAGCCGAGCGGCATCTGCGCGCGCAGCTTCCAGTAGGCGGGGACGTACCACTCACGCGCCACGGCGGCGACGATCAGCGGGTTGTAGTGCTGCAGGCTGGCGCCGACGCCGGCGTTGGCCGACGCGGTCCAGACGGAAAGCTGGGCCATGCCGCCCCACTGCTCGGACCACACGGGGAAGTTGTCGGCGTACAGCGCAAACTTTTCCT
>NZ_JAGXJZ010000821.1:0-242 GCF_019091095.1 Achromobacter sp. GbtcB20
GCCTGCTCGTCGATGCCGAGGTCGGCCAGCGCCTGGCGCGTGTCGACATAGCTTTTACCGGCGGTGATGATGCCGATCTTCGGCTGCGGCCTGTCCCAGATGATCTTATTGAGCTTGTTGGCGCGCGCGTAGGCCAGCGCGGCGTACCACTTGTAGTTGCTCATCCGCACTTCCTGGTCCAGCACGGCGTCCGGCCAGCGGATGTTAAGGCCGCCTTCCGGCAGTTCGAAGACGGTGGGCGG
>NZ_JAGXJZ010000822.1:0-242 GCF_019091095.1 Achromobacter sp. GbtcB20
CCCGAGCGTCTCGGCGGCCAGGCGTGTGGCGCCCGCATGGGGGGCCAGCGTGGCGAGGATGAATTCGCGTTGGGCGCGGCCCAGCGGCTTGCCCACCGGAAAGTTCAGCGTACCGTCGCGAACCTGTGCCTGGTTGGGCCCGAGGTTGCGCGTCGCCATGTCGGCGTCCAGCTGGGTATCGGCCTTGATGTACGCGCGCTGCACCACGTTGCGATGTTCGCGTACGTTGCCCGGCCAGTCGT
>NZ_JAGXJZ010000823.1:0-242 GCF_019091095.1 Achromobacter sp. GbtcB20
CGGTATGCACCTTGTCGACGAACCAGAACATCGGCGAGGCCAGCAGCATGACGACCGCTGCCAGCAGGCCGCGTCCGCCAAAGTGACGGTAGGCCAGGCCCAGGCTGACCGCGGCCAGCACGGCGTGCAGCGCGAGGAAGCTGCCGTGCGCGCCCAGCTGCAGGCCGACCAGGGCGGCCAGCTTGCCGCACAAGGCGGCCAGCAGGCTGTAGAACCAGAAATGGTTGAAATCCGAGGTCGGG
>NZ_JAGXJZ010000824.1:0-242 GCF_019091095.1 Achromobacter sp. GbtcB20
GTCACGCTGGCGAGGTCCTTCACCAGGCGGTAGGCGTAGCTGATCTCGGCGCTGCCGGCCGCGGAAAAGTCGCCGCTGGGCGCCGCGTACGGGCCCCTGCGGTAGTCGAGACGGCCGACCAGTTCCGGGATCAGGAAGTTGACGTCGGTCCAGCCCTGGCCGTGGGCGTGGCTGCGCTGGTTGACCGGCATGCCGTCGACCCAGGTCGCGAGATCGGTGCCGTGATCGAGGTTGAAGCCGCG
>NZ_JAGXJZ010000825.1:0-242 GCF_019091095.1 Achromobacter sp. GbtcB20
CCGGCCACCCATGTCGACTTCTGGGGCCGGGTCGAGAAGTTTCTCGACAAGCACAACGGACCTGGGGCGCGGTAGGGTGGGGACTCGTCCCCACGCGTGACGCCTGCATCATGTTTGCTTCACCGGTGGGGACACGTGCCACGGCGGCCGCACTACCCTACCGAAAACAAAAAGGGGCTCCTCCGCGCGCCCTTGTTCTTGCGGCGGTGCCGCCCTACACCACCTCGGGCTGCGCCTTGTCC
>NZ_JAGXJZ010000826.1:0-241 GCF_019091095.1 Achromobacter sp. GbtcB20
CATCACGTGGTCGAGGATGCCGGTGTGGGCGCGGCCGGTGCGGACCTTGGCCAGGTCGGCCCTCAAGGTCTCGATCGACTTGGTCATGCGCTCTTGCGCGCTTTTCTTCACGTCAGCTAAGGACATGCTGCTCTCCTGTTATTCAGTATTTCAGAGTTAAATCAAACGTGTACCAGTGTACCTTCGTCTTCGCCCATGATCACGCGCTTGAGCGCGCACGGCTTAACGATGGAAAACACCT
>NZ_JAGXJZ010000827.1:0-241 GCF_019091095.1 Achromobacter sp. GbtcB20
CGCCGATGCCGCCCAGGGTCTTGGGCACGGCGCCGATGTTCAGTGCGCCGTCGTTGGACAGCCCGACCTTTTCGTCGAACGGCAGGCCGGGCAGTTCACGCGCCGGCGAGCCGGTGGCGACCACGACGTGCTTGGCAACCAGGACTTCCTCGGCGGTGCCGGTGACCTTGATGGCCCAGCCGCCTTCCACCTGGCCGCTGATCGCGCCCTTGCCGTGGAAGAACGTGACCTTGTTCTTCTT
>NZ_JAGXJZ010000828.1:0-241 GCF_019091095.1 Achromobacter sp. GbtcB20
CCGGCGAGGCATAGCGCTGGCCCGGCTGCACGGTGAACGATGCCCAGCCGTTCTGTGCTACCTGGACGCCAAAGCGCCGCATCAGGTTCAGGGTGATCTCGATGTAGGGCTTGGAGATCAGCTCGCCGACCACGTCGATGGTCACCGCATGGCCGCGCGCCATCAGCGGGGCGGACATCAACAGCGCGGTCAGGAACTGGCTCGACACGTTGCCGCGCACCGCGATGCGGCCGGCGTGGAT
>NZ_JAGXJZ010000829.1:0-241 GCF_019091095.1 Achromobacter sp. GbtcB20
CGGCGCCACCGTCACCGAGGTGCTCTCGAACGGCAACCTGATCGTCGCCGGCGAGAAGCAGGTCGCCATGAACAAGGGCATCGAGTTCATCCGCTTCTCGGGCATGGTCAGCCCCGACACCATCCAGACGGGCAATGTCGTCTCGTCGACCGTGGTGGCCGACGCGCGCGTCGAGTACCGCACCAACAGCCGCATCGTCCGCGCCGAGGTGGACTCGATGATGTCGCGCTTCTTCCAGTCG
>NZ_JAGXJZ010000083.1:0-787 GCF_019091095.1 Achromobacter sp. GbtcB20
CCGTTCGAACCGTTCGAACATCCGCGCCAACCGGTCTTCGTTTTCCGTTGTGCGCTGGGGCCGCGTTGTCGATGAAGTGCATTATGCCGGTGCGCGGCGCGCGCAAAAAGCGAGTAGTTTGCCGGCCTATCGTCGAAAAAATCGAACGTCATGCAAGTGCTATGCGCCGGGCTCGCTCCGGGCCTGCATCGGCTCGCCGATCGCATAGAAATGCCCCCCGGCGACGTGGTGGATGCTGCGCCACTCCGCCCCGGCGCTCTCGAAGTGCCAGTGCCCGTCCTTGAACACGCGCGCGTCGGCCCAGGCCGCCGTGACTTCGCCGATGAAAAGGTCGTAGGCCTGCTGGTTGTGCGGCTCCGGCACCAGGCGGCAGGCCAGCCAGGCCGAGCAGCCGGCGACGAAGGGCATGCCGGTCTCGCCGAGCCGGACCAGCTCGACGCCGGCCACGTCCAGCTTGTCCGGTTCGCTGGCGCGGCCGCGCGTGCCGACTTCATGGGTCAGCTGCAGCAGCCGCACGGTCGGCACCTGGATCACGAATTGGCCGCTGGCCTCGACCAGTGCCCGCGTATGCGTGCTCTTGTCGAGCACCACGGTGAGTTTCGGCGGCGCGAAGTCGAGGGCGCAGGCCCAGGCCGCGGCCATGACGTTGTCGACGCCCGCGTGGCGGGCCGAGACCAGGACCGTCGGCCCGTGGGTCAGCAGGCGGTAGGCCTTTTCCAGCGGGACGGGTTGGATGTGTTCGTTCATGCTTGGCTCCAGGTGAGATCTCGCGGCGCTCGGCACGGTC
>NZ_JAGXJZ010000830.1:0-241 GCF_019091095.1 Achromobacter sp. GbtcB20
CTGTCGTCGAAGCGATTGATTTCGGCGTACTCGACGGTCTTGTGGAAGCTGGCCTCGGCCAGCGCGGTCTCGGCCTCGAAGGCGCAATACCAGGCGCCGCGCTCGCCGTCGTTGAAGCGGCTGCCTTCCGGACGGGCGTAGGTATAGGCCGCATTGATGATGCGGAAATTCGGCACCCCGAACACCAGTTCGTCGACGCCGATGCCGGGCAGCAGGCCGGCTTCGCCGCGCAGCCGCTCGT
>NZ_JAGXJZ010000831.1:0-241 GCF_019091095.1 Achromobacter sp. GbtcB20
CGGAAGCAGCGCGTGGCGGCATCGGCTGATGTGGTGCTTGCGGACCACGTCGCGAATGGCCAGCACATCCGCCATCGTGTAGGCGTTGCCGGCGGTACCGCCGTGGCTTTCCGGCGCGGACGAGGCCATCTCCTGTTCCAGCAGCTCGCGGGTCAGCGCAACCGGCAGGTGCGCCAGGAAATTGCGGCCCAGCGCGGATGACAACAGCGGCATCACCGTGCCGACGCGCAATTCCAGGAGG
>NZ_JAGXJZ010000832.1:0-241 GCF_019091095.1 Achromobacter sp. GbtcB20
GGAGCTTGAGGCCGATCTTGGCGGCGCACTCCTCGGCCATCGTGCGCCGCTTGTTGCGCAGGTTTTCCGAATACACGCGCAGCGAGTCGCCCACGCTGGTGCCGAAACGCTCGGACTGGATCAGCATCGCCACCAGCGTATCGACGTCGTCGACGCCGCTGCGCAATGCGAAGTTACGCAGCGCCTTTTCCTTGGTGAAGCCGGCACGCATTTCCATCAGCACGATCTGCAATTCCTGGGC
>NZ_JAGXJZ010000833.1:0-241 GCF_019091095.1 Achromobacter sp. GbtcB20
GACCAGGCGTCCGAGCGGACCCAGCAAGCCAAGCCCGCGGACGGGGCCCGTGCCGGCGACGGGGGCCAGGACGGCGCCGAGCGGCCAGGCCAGGACCAGCAGGACGAGGAGGAAGGCTGCCAGCAGCGTTAAGGATTGGACGGTGATCACAGGTCCTCCGCCTTGAACAGGGCCACCACCAGGAAGACCAGCAGGACGCCGGCCGCAACGGCGGCGCCGAGATTAAGGATGTTCATTGTTT
>NZ_JAGXJZ010000834.1:0-241 GCF_019091095.1 Achromobacter sp. GbtcB20
GCCAAGCAGCAGGCGGCGCGCTGCATGGACTGCGGCATATGGGCGGCGCCGGCGAAGCGGGCGGCGGCCAGGAACAGGTGTTGAAGGAGGCGGGTCGATGATTTCATGAGCTTCTTCTGTGAAAGCGCGCTAACGGCGCGGAGGGGTGAGACAAAACTTATTGCAAGCTTGCGAGGGCCGCGAGCGTAACAAAGGGATTTCCGTAAAGCAATATTTAACAATCAACAGTGTATGCGCTTTA
>NZ_JAGXJZ010000835.1:0-241 GCF_019091095.1 Achromobacter sp. GbtcB20
CGGCACGGTCTTGCCGGCCAGCTTGCCGGCTTGCGCGAAGACGTCGGTGTACTGCATCGAGCCCGACGCGGCCAGCAGCAGGCCGATGCCGAGGATGAAGCCGAAGTCGCCGACGCGGTTGACCAGGAAGGCCTTCATGTTGGCGAAGATCGCGGTCGGACGGGTGTACCAGAAGCCGATCAGGAGGTACGAGACCAGGCCTACCGCTTCCCAGCCGAGGAACAGCTGGAGGAAGTTGTTG
>NZ_JAGXJZ010000836.1:0-241 GCF_019091095.1 Achromobacter sp. GbtcB20
GAATGCCTGGCGCTGTCGCGCTCGAGGGCGGTCAGGCAGGCGCGCGAGTGCGCGCGCAGGCGCGCCGCCAGTTCGATCCGGTCCGGCCACTTGACCAGGTAGTCCATGGCGCCGGCCGCGGATCCTGCGGCCTTGGCGTGCGGTTTGTCGTTCGAGGACAGCATCAAGACCGGCACCTCGGGCAGGTGCGCGCGTTCCTTGGGCGCGGGGAAGACGTCGAGTCCGTCGGCCGGCGAGATGC
>NZ_JAGXJZ010000837.1:0-241 GCF_019091095.1 Achromobacter sp. GbtcB20
CGGTTCGATCCCGGAGCCGGAAGGGCAGAAGCTGCGCGTGGTCGGCAACCCGCCGTACAACATCTCCAGCCCGCTCTTGTTCCACCTGGCCGAGTTTGCCCACCTGGTCGAGGACCAGCACTTCATGCTGCAGAAGGAAGTGGTCGAGCGCATGGTGGCAGAGCCCGGCACCAAGGCCTACAGCCGCCTGACGGTGAGGCTGCAAGGGCGCTACGAGATGGCAATGCTGTACGTGGTGCCG
>NZ_JAGXJZ010000838.1:0-241 GCF_019091095.1 Achromobacter sp. GbtcB20
GCGCCATCAGGAATTCGGGCAGCCCGGTGTGCGTGAAGATCCGCGTGTCCAGCTCGCAGTGCTTCAGGTTGTAGCGCGCCAGCTCCGGCTTGTCCTCGGCGAACATGCGGTCGATCTCGGCCATGCGGTCGAAGGGATTGTCGATCGCCTTGCCCTCGCCCGGCAGCTGTTGGGCCACCGACTCCAGGCTGAACGAGGGGAAGCTCCAGGTGGCCGAGCGCAGCGCCTCGATGCCGTCGAT
>NZ_JAGXJZ010000839.1:0-240 GCF_019091095.1 Achromobacter sp. GbtcB20
CGGGTGGACGCACTGGTGGGATTCCAGTGGCCCGGGCCGGCTCAGTCGGCTTGACAAAACTTTCCTGTTGAATACGCCGACGCGCCCGCTTCTAGGACGCCCTGCAGCTCTTTGCGCAGGCGGGTCGGCTTTATCAGAATGACATCGGGCGCAAGGCCCAGCAGGAACTGCTTGAACGTCAGGGAGGGACGCACCGTAGCAACCAGTTCGAAGCCATTTCGCGTTTCCTTGATGGTCTGG
>NZ_JAGXJZ010000084.1:0-787 GCF_019091095.1 Achromobacter sp. GbtcB20
GTGGCGCCGACGCCGTGCAACGCCTGGCGGCCGGCGGACGGGCGCTGGAGACACCCTTCGGCACCCTGTTCGCGCCGAACATCACGCCCGACCGCGACACCGGCATCGGCAACTGGGGCGCCGACGACTTCTGGCGCGCCCTGCACGACGGCAAATCGAAAGGCGGCCGCCTGCTCTACCCGGCCTTCCCCTACACCAGCTACACCAAGGTGTCGCGCGCCGACGCCGACGCCCTGTACGCCTACCTGCGCAGCCTGCCGCCGCGCCAGGTCCAGAACCGCCCGCATGCGCTGCGTTTTCCCTACGACAGCCAGCTCGCCCTGGCCGGCTGGCGCCTGCTCTACTTCAAGCCCGGCGTGTTCGAGCCCGAGCCGCGGCGCGATGCGCGCTGGAACCGCGGCGCCTACCTGGTCGAGGGCCTGGGCCACTGCGCCGCCTGCCACAGCACGCGCAACCGCTTCGGCGCATCGAGCGAGGGACTGGAAGGCGGCCTGATTCCGACTATCGGCTGGTACGCGCCCTCGCTGACCTCGGACGCCGAGGCGGGACTGGGCAAGTGGAAGGAAGAACACATCGTGCAGCTGCTGGGCACCGGCGTGGCGCCCGGCGCCAGCGTGACCGGGCCGATGGCAGAGGTGGTCGCGCAAAGCCTGCAGCATTTGACGCCCGCCGACCTGGGGGCGATGGCGGCCTACCTGAAGTCCCTCCCCGGCCCGGCGCCGCGCGAGCGCGAACCCGCGCCGCGGCTGGATGACCAGGTGCTGCAGGAAGGATCGCGCCTGTACGG
>NZ_JAGXJZ010000840.1:0-240 GCF_019091095.1 Achromobacter sp. GbtcB20
CTGACGTCAAAAATAACTGAACCATAAGTCATTTATGTTACGTTTGCTTACAGTTCTTACGGGATTGGCACTGCCTTAAGCTTTTGACCAGTGTTATCTTGGACTCATCGCGATTCACTTAGGAATGGCGAGCCAGTCTAAAAACGTCAAAAAGGATTCCGTATGAAAAAGCTCATTTTTGCACTGATCGCAGGTACCGCCGTCATGAACGCCGCCCAGGCCCAGCCCACCACCACCCCG
>NZ_JAGXJZ010000841.1:0-240 GCF_019091095.1 Achromobacter sp. GbtcB20
GTCAACACCGAGAAGTCGATGCTGCGGCCGTCGATGCGCGGCGGCGTGCCGGTTTTCAGGCGGCTCTGCGGCAGCTTCAGCTCTTTCAGGCGGGCGGACAGCGACAGTGCGGCCGGATCGCCGGCGCGGCCGGCGGTATAGTTTTGCAGGCCGACGTGGATCTTACCGTCCAGGAAAGTGCCTGCCGTCAGCACGACGGCGCGGGCGCGGAACTGCAGGCCGATCTGGGTGACGGCGCCG
>NZ_JAGXJZ010000842.1:0-240 GCF_019091095.1 Achromobacter sp. GbtcB20
CGGTCCTGGTCCCCTCCTTCGTGGCGGCGGCGATCGCCGTGGCTTACGTCTACCGCGACGCCCGCGCCGTGCAGGACCGGAACATGCTCGATACGGCCCGCGCGATGGCCTTGCTGGTCGATAACGAGCTGGAAAAGAAAGAGGAACTGCTGCGCGTGCTGGCCAAGTCGCCGTCGCTGGCCGCGGGCGGCCTGCCCGCGTTTTATGCCCATGCGCGCAGCGTCGTGCCGCCCCCCGAAT
>NZ_JAGXJZ010000843.1:0-240 GCF_019091095.1 Achromobacter sp. GbtcB20
TGATTTTACCCAGGGCGATGACGTCGCCGCCCGCGTCCTTGACGTGGTCGAGCAGCGTCGGCGCGATGGGCGGCACGGCGTAGTCGTGGCGGTTCGCGGTGCGCTTGTAGTCGCCGTTCGAACCCGTGAACGGACGCGCGATCACGCGGCCGATGTTGTAGGGCTTGACCAGCTCGTAGGCCGCTTCGCAGACCTCATACAGGCGCTCAAGGCCGAAGTGCTCTTCGTGCGCCGCGATCT
>NZ_JAGXJZ010000844.1:0-240 GCF_019091095.1 Achromobacter sp. GbtcB20
GGCGTTTCCTGCTCTCGAAGATCGACCGCACCGAGCAGGTCGTCTGGATGCTGCTGGCCGGCCTGCTGTGCCTCTGGCTCGGCGTGATCCTCGATACCGTCCTCATGCCGATCAACAAAAGCCTGTGGACGCCGTCCTATTGTTTCCTGATGACCGGCTGGGCTTTGCTACTATTCAGCGCCTTCTTCTGGCTGCTCGACGTGAATCCCTACCGCGCGGTGCGCGAGGCGGCGGCGCGCT
>NZ_JAGXJZ010000845.1:0-240 GCF_019091095.1 Achromobacter sp. GbtcB20
GGGGTGCCGCAGCGTCAGCGCAAAGGAGGGGCCGCCAACATGGCAAAGCACCGTATTTTAGGGGATTTCCAGTTTTCCTACAAATTAGGCTTAGACACAATATACATAAGCAAATGTGTTGAGCGAGGTACGATTTGGCGTGGAAAGAGCGGGCGCATGCTCTTGTAGGGTGGGCGCCCCGTGCCCACGCGGAACGCAGCGTCGTGTTGACGCCGCGGGAATCGCTATCGCTGCACTGAT
>NZ_JAGXJZ010000846.1:0-240 GCF_019091095.1 Achromobacter sp. GbtcB20
CGGTATCGCCTTCCAGCGCGACGGCACCCTGAAGCTGGAGAAGCCGGCCAAGCTGGAAACGGCGATCGCCAACAACTTCGAAGGCGTCTCGAACCTGTTCAATGCGAAGACCGGCGTGGCCACCCGCCTGCTCGACGTCACCGAAGAGATGCTCGGTTCGAAGGGCCTGTTCAAGACCCGCACCGACGGCCTGAACGCTTCGCTGAAGAGCCTGGAAAAAAGCCAGGACCGGATGACGCT
>NZ_JAGXJZ010000847.1:0-240 GCF_019091095.1 Achromobacter sp. GbtcB20
ATTTCCTGCTCCAAGGTTCCGAGCTCAATCTGGCAGGCAAGGGATTCCGCATGGTGACAGCAGACGATGTCATGCTGTTCATCGACATCCCCACCTCCCATCGCTCTATCAAAACCAGTATTTACTCCCCCATGAAACGGATTGTTTCGTTCTTGCAGACGGTCGACGTGCCCCCGGAAGACCTGGCTGCATCGAAAGTAGCTTGGCCGGAACTCTTCGAGCTGGACGATAATGAATCCG
>NZ_JAGXJZ010000848.1:0-240 GCF_019091095.1 Achromobacter sp. GbtcB20
GGCGCCGCCGAACGTGATCCCGCCGCGCGCCCCGGGCAGCACGCCCATCACGCTCTTGAGCAGTGTCGTCTTGCCCACGCCTTTGCGGCCCAGCAGCGCCAGGCATTCGCCTTGGCGCTCCGCCAGCGACACGCCGCGCAGGGTGTGGCCGCCGCCGTAGTATTGGTCGTTCGTGCTTACGTCCAGCATTTTCAGCGCCCCAGATTGACTTCGATCTCGCGCGGGTCGGCCTGCACGCGG
>NZ_JAGXJZ010000849.1:0-240 GCF_019091095.1 Achromobacter sp. GbtcB20
TAGTCAAGTCCGCTCGCTCTTTGCTTATGTTCTGTGCGATCTCGTTGTGGGCTCTAACGGCCGCGTTGGCGTTCGCGATTAGCTTGGAAGCGGTGGCCAGCAGCTCGGACATCGGCTCGATGTGGACGGGCAGGCTCGGCCCTTTGGCCTTGTTCACCAGCAAAAGTGCATTGGTTTCTAGGCGCGCCTGGATGGCGGAGCGCTCGGCCTCAAACGCCCCCATGTCCATGAACCGAGAGC
>NZ_JAGXJZ010000085.1:0-786 GCF_019091095.1 Achromobacter sp. GbtcB20
GAGCTGGTGGTCGATCATCACCAGGCGCTTGGCGAAGTGGGCCATCGGCAGTTCCCAGGTCATGCCGATGCCGCCGTGCAGCTGGATGCATTCTTCCGCCACCAGGGTGCCGATGCGGCCGATGCTCATCTTCGCGCTCGAGAGGGCGCGCTCGCGCGTGATGCGATCAAGCTCCAGCGCGGCGGCGGCGTTGATGACGGCCGAGCGGGCCTGCTCGATTTCCAGCAGCAGGTCGGCCATGCGGTGCTGCAGGGCCTGGAAGGAGCCGATCGGGACGCCGAACTGCTTGCGGGTGCGCAGGTAGTCGAGGGTCGCGGCCTTGGCCGCTTCCATCGCGCCCAGCGCCTCCGCGCACAGCGCCAGGATGCCGCGGCCGACCGCGCGCTCCAGCGTGGCGTACGCCTTGCCCTCTTCGCCCAGCAGGGCCGCACCGGTCAGCTGCACGTTCTTGAACGTGACGTCGGCCACGCGGCCGCCGTCCATGGTCGGGGTGCCTCGCACCGAAACGCCCGGCGCGTCCTTCGGCACCAGGAACAGCGAGATGCCGTCTTCCGCGTCGATGGCGCCCGAGGTGCGGGCCGAGACCACGAACACGTTCGCCGATTCGCCCGCCTGCACCACGGCCTTGGCGCCGCCCAGCACCCAGGCCTCGCCCTCGCGCCGGGCGGTGGTTTGCACGCGCGCCAGTTCGTAGTGGGTCTCCGGCTCGTCGTGGGCAAAGGCGGCGATGGTGGCGCCGGCCGCGATCTCTTCCAGTACGGCCTTCTGCTCGGCATTCCCGGCAAA
>NZ_JAGXJZ010000850.1:0-240 GCF_019091095.1 Achromobacter sp. GbtcB20
GAGGATCTTGATTTCATTGGTCGGCATGCTCGCCACGGCATAACTGTAGGCAGTGGAGCCGCTGCTCACCTGCTGGAAATTCCCGCCTGAAACATCGGTCAAGCCATTCGAGCCTGCCAGGCGCAGTCCTTTGGCCACGTACAAGCCCGACAAAGCCTTGGCGAACGCTTTTTTCATCTCGCCTTTATCCCCGCCAGACGCGGCCCCGGCCCGCGCCGCGGCGAAGGTGGCGAGGTTGAA
>NZ_JAGXJZ010000851.1:0-240 GCF_019091095.1 Achromobacter sp. GbtcB20
CAGCGGCGCAGTTGGCCGTTGCGAAAGTCATACAGCGCCTGGGCAATCACGGCCTGGTTGAGCGGATGCGATGTGGACATGCGGCCTCCCTCGCTCACGTCCCGGGCGCCGTGGTGCCGGCTTCCAGGTCCAGCAGACGCCGGGCGAGGCGCAGCAGCCGAAAGAGCTTGACCAACGCCGTGTCGCTCAAGCGCCTTGCGCCGCTGCCATGGCCTTGGCTCTGGCCGTGCAACAGGGTCG
>NZ_JAGXJZ010000852.1:0-239 GCF_019091095.1 Achromobacter sp. GbtcB20
AGGATCTCGTTGATCAGGGTCAGCAGGTGGCGCCCGGACTTCAGGATGTGGCTGGCGAATTCCTTCTTCTGTTCGCCCGAGGTCGGCAGCGCCTCCGAGGTCAGGATCTGGGCGAAGCCGAGGATCGCGTTCAGGGGCGTGCGCAGCTCGTGGCTCATCGAGGACAGGAAGGCCGATTTCGCCTGGTTCGCGTTGCGCGCCTCGTCGATCGCGTTGGCCAGTTCGGCGTTGGCCAGCGC
>NZ_JAGXJZ010000853.1:0-239 GCF_019091095.1 Achromobacter sp. GbtcB20
GAAGGGCGAGCAGCGCGTGCTGATCAACGTCGACCTCTACATCCCGCTGGCCGAATCGACCCCGAAGGCCGACCAGCTCGACGAAGTGGTCGACTACGATTTCATGCGCGAGACCATCGCGCGCCGCATGGCCCAAGGCCACGTGCACCTGCAGGAAACCCTGTGCGACGACGTCGTGCGCGCCATGCTGGCGCATCCGCGCGTGCGCGCCGCCTGCGTGTCGACGATGAAGCCGGACG
>NZ_JAGXJZ010000854.1:0-239 GCF_019091095.1 Achromobacter sp. GbtcB20
AGGCCCCCCCTTGGCCGACCCCGCCGTGCTGGTCTACCTCGGCTCGCTCGGCCAGCTGCAATCCAGCCACCAGACCCTGGCCGTCACCCTGCAGGGTTCGCTGCTCGCCTATTTCCTCTACCGCGCGGTGCGCTACATCGAGAGCGCCAGCCCGCGCAATGCCGCCCTGGTCGGCCTGTCGCTGGGCGCCCTGACGCTGACGCGCGGCCCGCTGTCGCCGCTGGTCCTGGTGGCCGCGC
>NZ_JAGXJZ010000855.1:0-239 GCF_019091095.1 Achromobacter sp. GbtcB20
CTGGTCTTCCTCCGGCAGGAAGGCCGACGGCAGCCTGTTGAATGCGAAAGCGAGGACGCCGGTCAACAGCAGGAAGACCAGCATGACACGGCCGGTGCGCTTGACCAGTTTGCCCACACGCGTCTCATAGCGCACGGTCATGCTGTCGAAACGGCGATTGAACCACCCGAAGAAGCCGCGCTTGGCCGCGTGGCTATGGGCGACCGGCTTGAGGATGGTCGCGCACAGGGCTGGGGTCA
>NZ_JAGXJZ010000856.1:0-239 GCF_019091095.1 Achromobacter sp. GbtcB20
CTCCACGAAAACTTCGGTACGGCGCGGCCCTTCGGTCAGCGGCGCCAGGCCGGCATCGACTGCGGCCGCCTCGAGCAGGGCAGGGAAAGTGTCGGCGACGCAGGGATAGACTTCCATCCAGGTCTGCAGGCCGTCGCGGCCTTCGGGGCGGCGCTTGAGCTGGACCGCCACACCCGCTTCCCGCGCCAGGTGCGCCTGCGTGGCGCGCACCAGCGGCTCCAGGTGGGCGGCATGCTCGT
>NZ_JAGXJZ010000857.1:0-239 GCF_019091095.1 Achromobacter sp. GbtcB20
GTCGCCGGCGCGCACACCCGAGGCATTGCTGGAACAATTGATGGACGAACTACAGCGCCTGTCCGACACCCCGGCCGAGGAAGTCGACACCACGCTCCTGATCCATCCCTTCGTGCTGAACGATTTTCTGGACTACAACGAGTTCCTCGACGTGGCCGAAGCCGCCGTCGAGGACATGCATCTCGACGGCGAACTGCAGGTGGCCAGCTTCCACCCGGACTACCAGGTCGCCGACAGCG
>NZ_JAGXJZ010000858.1:0-239 GCF_019091095.1 Achromobacter sp. GbtcB20
TTTTTCCGGAGCTCTTGTGATGTGGGAGGTTTAAATGTAGCAGGTTTCTTCTGATGCGTCGAGGGTTTGCCAGTGAAGAATCATTATTGTCTGTACCGTTATTATGGATCGCCACAACGAGTCATTTTTACGATGGGGTAAAATAATGTAAGATGCATATAACGTTTCGAAATCTGGTCCCGTATGAGAATTTTCGGTGTCTGAAGCGACTGCATCAGATGTTTTGTTGTCAATTCACT
>NZ_JAGXJZ010000859.1:0-239 GCF_019091095.1 Achromobacter sp. GbtcB20
GTGAGCTCGTCCTCACGCCAGCGGTGGCCAGCGCCGCGCTCTAGCGGCTGGAAGAGGCGTTGGAAACGCGGCTTTTCGTGCGCTCGTCACGTAGCCTGCGTTTGACCAGCGATGGCGTACGCTACCTGGAATATGCGCGCTCGGCGCTATCCACCCTGGGAGCCGGCAAGCACGCAATGGCGCGCGACAAGAGGGGCATTGCCGGCACCTTGTCGCGATCGATCCCGTCCGCCCTGGGC
>NZ_JAGXJZ010000086.1:0-778 GCF_019091095.1 Achromobacter sp. GbtcB20
TCCCGGCCACGGACGGCCGTGGTCTTCAGCGAGGCCAAGTCGGAGCCGGCGCCCGGCTCGGAATAGCCCTGGCACCACCAGTCCTCGCAGGACAGGATGCGCGGCAAATAATAGGCTTTCTGTTCGGGACTGCCGAAGGCCATGATGACCGGCGCCACCATGTTCACGCCGTAAGGCATGATCTGCGGCGTGCCGGCCAGGGCGCACTCTTCCTCGAAGTTGTGGCGCTGCACCGGCGTGCAGCCGGGGCCGCCAGCCCGGCGCCACCCAGCCCTTGGCGGCCAGAATCTTGTGCCAGCGCACGCTGTCTTCCTTGCTCAGTCGCAGGTGGCTGCGCACCTTGTGCTGCAGGTCCGGCGGCAGGTTCGCCGCCAGGAAGGCCCGCACCTCGTCGCGGAAGGCCAGGTCTTCGTCCGTATAGTTCAGGTCCATACTGTCTCCTTGTTATCGTCGCGCGGCCCGCCCAAAAAAGCACGACCGTTCACAAGGATTGTACCTGAAAACTTTGCTTACTTAGCAAATAAAAAGACGCCTTCGCCAGCGCTGCCATTCCACCGCGCAACGGCGGCAGCGCCCATAAAAAAGGCGCTGTCACCGTTACCTGTTGAAGATGCCCAGCGCCGCTCGCAGGAAGCGCTCTGGAGAATCGATGCGCCGTCCATCGAGCGCCCAGCGCCAGCCGAGATAATTTGGCAAATAGCGCGAGGCCACGCCGTGGAAGCGCGCCAGCCATTGCCGAAAGCGCCGGTGGTAGCCGTTCACGTTCTGCACGTGCACC
>NZ_JAGXJZ010000860.1:0-239 GCF_019091095.1 Achromobacter sp. GbtcB20
CCCTGTTCGACCTGACCTCGCTGCAGCGCGAGGCCAACGGCCGCTTCGGCTTCTCGGCCAAGAACACCCTCGGCCTGGCCCAGGCCCTGTACGAGAAGCACAAGGTCCTGACCTACCCGCGTACCGATTCGCGCCACCTGCCGGAAGACTACACCGCCACGGTGAAATCGACGATGGAGTCGCTGGCCGAGATCAACAATTACCACCAGTTCGCCAAGCAGATCACCAAGAACGGCTGG
>NZ_JAGXJZ010000861.1:0-239 GCF_019091095.1 Achromobacter sp. GbtcB20
ACCCACGCACCCCCGGGCGAACTCGCCATGGTTGCCGGGGATGAACACCACGCGGGTGCCGTTGCGGGCCTTCCGCAGGATGCGCTGGACCACGCCGTTGTGCGCGCGGGGCCAATGCCAGTGCTTGCGCAGCTGCCAGCCGACGACGATGTCGCCGACCAGATAGAGGGTGTCCGAATCGTTGTGCTCCAGGAAATCGTGGAGGGATTCCGCCTTGCACCCGGCAGTGCCCAGGTGAA
>NZ_JAGXJZ010000862.1:0-239 GCF_019091095.1 Achromobacter sp. GbtcB20
GCGCCGGCGCCGACATCGTCGCCGCCGACATCCGGCCCCAGGCGCTGACCGCCGCGGCGGCGCAATGGCGCGAAGCCGGCGTACGCGTGCACCCGATCGGCCTCGATGTCGCCGACCCGGCGGCGGCCCGCCCCGCGGTCGAGGAAGCGGTCGACACCCTGGGCCGGCTCGGTGGCCTCGTCAACAATGCCGGCACCGACGTCACCCTGCCGATCGACGAGCTGTCCGAAGAGGCCTGG
>NZ_JAGXJZ010000863.1:0-239 GCF_019091095.1 Achromobacter sp. GbtcB20
CTGGTACCGCGAACTGGGCTCGCGCAAAGTCGGGATCTGATGACCCTGCGCGCCGCGCCCGCCGCGCTCGCGCTGTCGGCCTGGTTCACCGCCGGCGGCGCCCAGGCCGGCCTGCCCACCTTCTGCGAACGGCCGCGCGAGGTCACGGCGGCCGACCAGGACCGCGTGCTGCGCTTCGCCGGCGCGGTGAAGACCGAGCTCGAGCGCTCGGGCCAGCCGGTCGCCCTGATCGCCCGCGC
>NZ_JAGXJZ010000864.1:0-239 GCF_019091095.1 Achromobacter sp. GbtcB20
GAGCGGGACCATGAACACCAGGGACGCGAAGTTCAGCGCGATCTGGTGCGCCGACACCTGGACCACGCCGAAGCGCGCCACCAGCAGGCTGATCAGGCCAAAAGCGCTGACCTCGGCGAAATAGGTGACGCCGATCGGCAGGCCGAGGCGGAACATGTTCTTCAATTCGGCCCAGTCCGGGCCTTCCCACTGCGTGAACGGATAGGTCATGCGGTAGGCACTGGACAGTTTTGTCCAGG
>NZ_JAGXJZ010000865.1:0-239 GCF_019091095.1 Achromobacter sp. GbtcB20
GTTATTTCGCTCGCGCCCGATTGGATCACCGGGCGCGTCAAGGTAGGGTTTCTCGTATGAGCGCAGTGCTGAACGATCGTGACGCCATCCTGCAGGCGGCGGCCACGCGGATCGTCAATCCGAAGTATGCGGACATCCTCCTGTCGCAGAGCGCGCCGGCATTCCATGTGACCGCAGGCGGCACGGCCGACGTGGCGTCGATCACCGTCAGCGCTACACTGGTGGGCCTGGAAGGCGCC
>NZ_JAGXJZ010000866.1:0-239 GCF_019091095.1 Achromobacter sp. GbtcB20
CGACGAACACGCCAGGGTGGGGGCGGTCTGCCCGGAACTCGGGCCGTGCCGGGTCGCGGTTGCACGCCGCGCCCGGGCTTGCCTGGAGCTGCGCCGCGGCAACGCGGCGGCGCTGGGCATCGAGGTCGGCCAGTGCCTGGCGCCGCTGTTGCCGGCACTCGGGAGGCGCCGATGAGGATGCTCGCCACGGCCATGCTCCTGCTGAACCTGGCGTGCGCCGCGCCGGCCCTGGCGGGCAT
>NZ_JAGXJZ010000867.1:0-238 GCF_019091095.1 Achromobacter sp. GbtcB20
GTCAGCGAGACCACCCACAAGGTGCCGCCCAGGACGTTGTAGGACAGGAAAGTGGAATAGCGCATGCTGCCGAGCGCGGCGACGAAGGGCGCCAGGGTGCGCACGATGGGAACGTAGCGCGCCAGCACGATGGTCTTGGGACCGTGGCGCTCGAAGAAACGCTCGGTATGGGCGATGTGCTCGGCCTTGATGAAACGCAGCCGGTATCCATTCTTGATGCGATCGCGGAACATGCTGC
>NZ_JAGXJZ010000868.1:0-238 GCF_019091095.1 Achromobacter sp. GbtcB20
GCCTGCGAGAACCAGGTGACCGGTGGAGGAGATCGGCAGGAATTCGGTGAAGCCCTCGACCAGGCCCATGATGATCGCCTTGACGGCGAGAAGGATATCCATGAACTTTGCTATCTATTAAGGAATACGGCGCGGAAGGACAGCGCGGGCATGCCGTAGGGGCCGAAGCTTACCACGTGCACGGCGAATGCCGTTGAGTCGGTCTCAATGGCGAACTAATTTTATGCGCGGCATATTG
>NZ_JAGXJZ010000869.1:0-238 GCF_019091095.1 Achromobacter sp. GbtcB20
CGAGGCGGCGACCGTCAACTTCAGGAGCGACGCCGCATTGCTGGACATCCAGGCCAGGGCCGTGTTCCGGAAAACCGCCGGGCCACTCGCGCTGGGAGATCCCGTCAAGGCGGAAAACGTGCAGATCGATTACCTGTCGGTATCGAAAGACACCATGGAATTGCGGCATGTGTCCGCGCTTCCATCCTGTCCCGCCCGGAATCGCCGGTACTGCGCCACCGACCCCTACGCCGACAAC
>NZ_JAGXJZ010000087.1:0-777 GCF_019091095.1 Achromobacter sp. GbtcB20
GATTCCTCGCGCGTCTTGAGGGTCTGCTCGGTGAGCGCCAGCAGCTCGTCGTCGGCCAGCAGCGACAGGTAGCTGTTGGCCACCGAGGCGATCAGGCTGATCTGGGCGGTCTTGCGCGCCTCCTCGGTGGAGAAGTACTGCGCCAGCGCCGCTTCCGACAGGTTGCGCACGCGGCCGAACAAATCGAGCTCGAAGTTCGACACGGTCAGGCCGGCCTGGTAGGCGCTCTGGATCGGCTGGTCTTCGCCGACGCTCTGGCGGTTGCCGGTGACGGCGGCCGATACGGTCGGCACGCGGTCGGCGCGGGTGATGCGGTACTGGGCGCGCGCCTGCTCGATGTTCAGGACCGCTACGCGCAGGTCGCGGTTATTCGCCAGCGACAGCTCGATCAGCTGGCGCAGGCGGGCGTCGGCGAAGAAGCGCTGCCAGGCGATGCTGGCCGGCGCTTCGGTGGTCGCGGTCGGCAGCGTCGCGCCGCCTTCGGCCGGCAGCTGCGGGAAGCTGCCGGCCACCGGTGCGGCCGGGCGCTCGTACTTCGGCGCCAGGTTCATGCAGCCTGCCAGCGTCATCGCCAGCGCCAGCGGGGTCAGGAGTTTGAGTTTTTGCATCAGATTTTTTCCTCGATAGCCTTGCTGGTGTCGGTGTCGCCTTCGTGCGCGTTCTTCTTGCGCTGGCGTTCGCTGCCCTTGAAGAGCTTGCGAACGACAACGAAGAACACCGGCACGAACAGCACGCCGAGCGTCGTCGCGGTGATCATGCCGCCCATCACGCCGGTAC
>NZ_JAGXJZ010000870.1:0-238 GCF_019091095.1 Achromobacter sp. GbtcB20
TCGAGGATTGATTTGATTTGCATGGCGCGCCGCGGTGGTTTCAGGCTAATGCTCACTATAGCTGTCGAATTATCCCACGAAGCTCTCTATTGGACCACGAGGCGAATGTTCGCGACGGTGCCTCGCGCAGGAGTAAGCA
This sequence comes from Achromobacter sp. GbtcB20, assembly GCF_019091095.1. Lineage (NCBI taxonomy): Bacteria > Pseudomonadati > Pseudomonadota > Betaproteobacteria > Burkholderiales > Alcaligenaceae > Achromobacter > Achromobacter sp. GbtcB20. The sequence continues at coordinate 140 of NZ_JAGXJZ010000870.1, forward strand.
CTCGCCGGATACCCTCTTGGCAGTTTCGCCAAGGAAGCAGGTTGGCAGAGATGCGGCAGCTGCTCAGCGATTTGGTTGTTCTTCGGCGTTGGCTGGCGT
>NZ_JAGXJZ010000871.1:0-238 GCF_019091095.1 Achromobacter sp. GbtcB20
CTGGCCCTGATGCCGGGCCCCGGGAATACCTTGTTGAGAAACATGCCGCCGCTCCTGGCTCGACACCTTTCCCGACGCCAACGGGTACGCCGGGCAAAGGACAACGGCACTAGCTTACGCTGCTGGCATAAATTTGCCAGGCAAGCGTGTGCGGCATCCGGCCCCTGGATGCCTGGAGCCAGCGTTCAAGGGATGTGCTCGGCCTCGGGAGGCGGCACGACCCAGCGGTGCATGCGCT
>NZ_JAGXJZ010000872.1:0-238 GCF_019091095.1 Achromobacter sp. GbtcB20
AATGCACCCGCCTCGAAACGAATCAAGGCAGGTGCGGATGGGACTTAGGCGTCGGCGACCTTCAGCACCAGCTTGCCGAGGTTCTTGCCCTCGAACAGCATGTTCAGGGCGGACGGGAAGTTCTCGAAGCCTTCGACCACGTGTTCCTTGGCCTTGAAGCTGCCTTCCTTCATCCAGCGCGCGATGCTCGCCACGCCTTCCGGGTAGCGCGCGGCATAGTCGGTGACCAGCATGCCTT
>NZ_JAGXJZ010000873.1:0-238 GCF_019091095.1 Achromobacter sp. GbtcB20
GTGCAGACCTCGTGCAGCTCGGCGAGTTTGGTCTCGTCCTTGGCCAGCAGCCAGGGCTTGTTCTCGTCGACGTACTGGTTGGTGACGTCGGCGATTTCCATGATCTCGCGCAGGGCGCGGCCGTATTCGCGCGCTTCGAAGGCGGCGGCGATCGACACCTGGCGCTCGGCGCCATCCACGGTCAGGGCTTTCGCGATCCAGCCCTTCGCCTCGGCCGACAGTTCGGGGGCCAGCTTGC
>NZ_JAGXJZ010000874.1:0-238 GCF_019091095.1 Achromobacter sp. GbtcB20
GGCACGGACGGCCTGATCACGTCGAGCCGGTGGATCCTGCACAAGATGCCGAAGTACACGCGCACCGTGGCGCTGGAATTCTTCGGCCAGGCGCGCGACGCGATTCCGTCGATCGTCGAGATCAAGGATTACCTCGACAGCCTGCCGAAGAGCGGCAAGCCCGAGTTCGCCACCTTGCGCCTGGCGGGCCTGGGGCACCTGGACGAGCGCTACCTGCGCGCGGTCGGCTACGCGACCG
>NZ_JAGXJZ010000875.1:0-238 GCF_019091095.1 Achromobacter sp. GbtcB20
AACAGCTTTGCCGATTAAAGGTGAATCTTATCTTTTGCAGTACATGGGAAAGCTCATTCTTGTCGATGGTGGTTACACTGGCTCCTCCCTTGCCTTGGCTCTGAAGAAGCAGCTAGGCAAGCCGAACATCCACTTAGACGTGGTCGTATGTACTCATAATGATAAAGACCATGCTGGCGGGCTGACGGACCTGCTCGATCGACCAGGTATAACGGCATCAGAGTTCTGGCTGCCCGGC
>NZ_JAGXJZ010000876.1:0-238 GCF_019091095.1 Achromobacter sp. GbtcB20
GGGCCATGCTCGCGGCCCTGCGCGAAGCGGCTGGCCTGGCGCCCGCCGTCCCGCGCGCTCTCCAAACCTGACGAATACGGTTTTGGCATATCTCCTGCGAGGTTCGTTATGGGAAATCGCGGCTGCCCGTCCGTATGATCCCAGACAGGACAGCTGTTACGAGACGAGGAGCGAGACATGCACGGATGCCTGGAGATGACGCCTGCGCGCGAGGGCAGGGAATGAAACGGTTGCGAAC
>NZ_JAGXJZ010000877.1:0-238 GCF_019091095.1 Achromobacter sp. GbtcB20
GCGCATCAGGGCTTCGGCCGTGGGCGGCAGGGCGGCGCCGGCGATATATGGGCCGCAGCAGGCGGCCAGGCTCGGACCGCCGCAGGGGCAGGTTCCGGAGGAGACGTTCTTGGCGTTCTTGGTAAGCATGCGCGGATTATCCGCGATTTTCGCGCGGCGGCGCGGCCGCCGCGTAGGCCGTGCTCAGCCGCGCAGCGCCAGCATCTCGAGTGCGAACGGCGGGTTCTTGCCCTGCATC
>NZ_JAGXJZ010000878.1:0-237 GCF_019091095.1 Achromobacter sp. GbtcB20
TCACCGCGTGGGCGGCTCGCACGTCGCATATATTCACCCACCGGCGTTACAGCCGCCCACCCTACGGATTATCGCCACCCAAAAACAAAAAGCCCCGATCACACGATCGGGGCTTTTTACGTTCAGGCTTTTGGACAGCCAGGCTTTTCTTTATTTCAGGTGATTCGAAATGAGCTTGGTCATTTCGAACATCGACACTTGCGCCTTGCCACCGAAGACGGCTTTCAGCTTGTCGTC
>NZ_JAGXJZ010000879.1:0-237 GCF_019091095.1 Achromobacter sp. GbtcB20
CGTGAAAAGGATGTGCACGTAACGCGTGGGCACGGCGTGCCTGTTTAGCACAGGGACATAGGTAACACCTTGCTAGGGACATGGGTAACACATGTGCTGCCCTATTTTAGCTGCCAATCCGTAGATCGATCGTGGTGACCTGCCAGTCGCAAAAGAAAACGTTGTAGACGCCGTCGGTTTCGGAAGGCCGTAAGGCGACGGGCTGCTCTGCCAGGCCTTCGCCGATCCAGAAGGACT
>NZ_JAGXJZ010000088.1:0-777 GCF_019091095.1 Achromobacter sp. GbtcB20
TGATCCGGAAGCGCTACTCGAAAGCGAACCGCTGCGCATTGCGTTTTACAAGGCGGTGGCTACGTTTCTACGAGCCTTCGCTGCCATCGGTCAGAACCTGTCCGAGGCGGGTTACCTTGACGGTGAAGTTGAAACCTTACGACGCGAAGCGGATTTCTATGCCGAAGTGCGTTCTGCCATCAAGCATTACAGCGGTGAAGAGTTGGACATCAAGCCTTTCGAGGCCGACATGCGCCATCTCATCAACACGTACATCCAAGCAGATCCGGCAGAGGTGCTGGGTGAATTGGCAGAGCTGTCGCTGACCGACCTGATCATCAAGACCGGCATTCACGATGCGATCGCAAAGAAGATTAACGAAAAAGGAAAGCTGTCGAAGAATGCCATTGCGGAAACCATCATCAACAATGTCCGCAAGACCATCATTCGTGATCGCCTCACCGATCCGCGCTTTTACGAGCAGATGTCCAAGTTGCTTGATGACTTGATCCAACAAAGCCGCGAAAGCACAGAGGCGTATGAGGATTTTCTGCGCAATGCCGAAGCGTTAGTGAAAAAGGCTCACGAAAAGCAGCATGACACAGAAGAGCCCCCCGTTCTGCGTGGGAACGCCGCTGCGTTACTCATTTACCGCAATCTGCCGGCCATCGTGTCCAATGATGTCCAGGCTCCAGGTCGCGTCCTCAATGAACCGCACCCCGTTTACGGTGACCCATTGAGCGCGTTAGCGTTGAAGATCGATCGACTGATGCGGGATGAAGCGCCAGCGAGTTGGCG
>NZ_JAGXJZ010000880.1:0-237 GCF_019091095.1 Achromobacter sp. GbtcB20
TCGACTTGAGCGGCCGAGAGTTCAGGCGAATTTAGGTCGAGATCCGGGATGTCTGCCTGTGCCCAGGTAGTCGCTGCGCGAACGAGCATTGCTTCAGGGGTGATCCCGTAACTGTCGGCCAGCGCACGCAAGGTACTCGATGAGATACCAAACGCACTGTTGATCGGTTCCAGGGTGACGGTGAAACTGTTTTCTTTGTCCGCAGACGAAGGCCCCAGCTCCCTCTTGTTGCTGTTC
>NZ_JAGXJZ010000881.1:0-237 GCF_019091095.1 Achromobacter sp. GbtcB20
GCTGGAGCGGATAGAAGGAAGGCAGATTCTTTCCTTTGCGCTAAGTGACTTGATGTGTTTTAGCCTTCATGACACGTACATGACCCCGCTAACGACAAAATTTGGTTAAAACTTATTAAGTAGTCACGCAAAATTTATTGTGAATTCGCTGCCGAAAGCTTTCATCAGGGACTGAATCTCGCGCAGTAAATCGGTGCCGTTGACGCTCGCGAAGCAGCGCCATAAGTACTTGTCATG
>NZ_JAGXJZ010000882.1:0-237 GCF_019091095.1 Achromobacter sp. GbtcB20
TCGACACCATCCAGTTGTTCCAAAGGACGACAAGCGAAACGGCGAAGACAATCCACAGAATGGTACGTTTGTTGATTTCCATTGAGGTATTCGTCAGGAGTGGTTGCAACCGCAAGCGGCTGAGTGAGAATGCTTGTGCCGCGCGGGCGGCACAGGGTCGAGCCCGCCTTCGTTCCAGGGATGGCAGCGGCCGAGGCGGCGCACCGTCAGCCAGCTGCCGCGCAGCGCGCCATGGGT
>NZ_JAGXJZ010000883.1:0-237 GCF_019091095.1 Achromobacter sp. GbtcB20
TGATCAGTCGATACCCTGGCTCTTCAGGTACTCTTCATAGGTGCCGCGGAAGTCGACCACCTCGTTTTCCTTCACCTCGAGCACGCGGTTGGCGAGCGAGGACACGAATTCGCGGTCGTGCGAGACGAAGATCAGGGTGCCTTCGTACTTGTCGAGGGCGATGTTGAGCGACTCGATCGATTCCATGTCCATGTGGTTGGTCGGTTCGTCGAGCAGCAGGACGTTGTGACGGCCCAG
>NZ_JAGXJZ010000884.1:0-237 GCF_019091095.1 Achromobacter sp. GbtcB20
CTGGATGACAGCAAGGACGTGATGATGGGTTCGACCACTCCGCAAAACGATCTATTCGGAGCAGCTCCTGCAGCCCGATCCAAGTCCGTGGACACCAGGCCAAGTAAGCCGAAGCCCGTAAAGCCGGCTAAAGCTGTGCCGGCATCGCTGGCCGTCATTCCTCCAAAGGCGAAGACCAAGGAACCTACCAAGCGCGATCTGAAGCTAGTCGAGGCATCGGCAGAGATTGCCAGTGCC
>NZ_JAGXJZ010000885.1:0-237 GCF_019091095.1 Achromobacter sp. GbtcB20
GTCCGCGCTGTCGATGGGCGGCATCATTGCCCCGTCCATGAACGCCGGCCGCTGCCTGGCGCCGCTGGGCCAGGTCACCGGCCTCCTGAAGCAATACCAGAATGCCCGCACCTCGCTGGGCTCCATCGACAACTACATGGAGATGGCGATCGGGAGGCCGGCCGAGGCCGGATTCCTGCATCGCCCCGTGATCCACGGCGGCCTGATGTTCCGCGACGAGACCTTCACGTATCCCGG
>NZ_JAGXJZ010000886.1:0-237 GCF_019091095.1 Achromobacter sp. GbtcB20
GGCCGCGCCCAGCCCGGCCAGGCCACCGGCGGAGGCGGCGGTGCGGGCATCGAGGTGGTCGTCGCGCGCCACCACCGGCATGCCGCGCCGCAGCGCGACGATGAAGCCGCCGAACTGGCGCAGGTCGAGGGCGCCGGCCATGCTCTCGCCACCCTCGGCGCACCAGTCGCGCTCGATGTGCAGGGTGTCCCGGGCGGCGCCGACCACGCCGAAGCCGGCCCGGCTCGCGCCCAGGGT
>NZ_JAGXJZ010000887.1:0-237 GCF_019091095.1 Achromobacter sp. GbtcB20
GGCCGAACATCAAATTGCCGCAACCGACAGAGCAGTAGGGGCAGGTCTGGCGGGTTTCGGTCGTGCGTGCCAGCTTGTACTGCCGGACTTCGGCGAGTGCCGTAGCCGGAGCGAAGCCAAGCACCGCCAGGCTGGAGCCCGCGATGGTGGCGCCTGTAACCTTCAGGAACTGACGCCTTGACATCTGGTTCATTAACAAACCTTCTTAAAGGAAAAGACGGTTTCGCCAGTTTAACA
>NZ_JAGXJZ010000888.1:0-237 GCF_019091095.1 Achromobacter sp. GbtcB20
CGGCTGGGAAAGGCACTGCGCGAGGTCTCGGAAGACCATGAGGCTGCGATGCAGCAGGGCATCCCGTACCGCAGGATCGCCCTGACCGGCTTTTTCATCGCGACCACACTCGCGGCGCCCGCTGCAGTACTGCTATCGCCCGTGACCGTGTCCAGCCCGATCATCGGCAGCGACTACCTCATTCGGGGTTTCATCGCGATCGGCATCGGCGCTCTGGTCGGCATACCCCGCGCAATC
>NZ_JAGXJZ010000889.1:0-237 GCF_019091095.1 Achromobacter sp. GbtcB20
TCAGGCCCCCCGCCAGGGCGGCCGGCTGGCGCGACGGCGCCCCGATCACGTGCGCGACCATTTCGATCGGCCCGGCCTCGTCGCCGTGCACGCCGACCGACAGCAGCCCCGCCGGACGGGAAGCGCCGGCGGCCTTCACCGTCATGACACCCCTTGCGGGGAGCATGACCGGGAAACCGGCCTCGCTGAAACGCTGCGCCACGCGGCCGAAATCGGCCTCCCCCAGCGCGCGCACCG
>NZ_JAGXJZ010000089.1:0-776 GCF_019091095.1 Achromobacter sp. GbtcB20
GGCCTCGCTGCCCGATGGCGCGGGAATGGCCCCCGAGTTCAAGGCCGCAAGCACCACGCCGCCGGCGGGGTCGCCGTCAGGACACAGGACAATCACCTGCTCGCCCACGGTGAGCGGGTTCCATGTGCGTGTGCGGCCGGCGCGCAGGTCTAACCACGGCAGCCAGTTGCTTTCAAGGTCTCCGGCCGCCACGCGGACTTTGGCCGGCCGGGACTTCAGGTCCACGGCGAAGACGGTCCCGATGCGAATCAAATTGGAGATAAGGCGGAAGAGTTCGGCGACTTCGTTCATGCCGGCCATGTTGCCGGTGCAACCTCGCGCGCGCACGGGGCGCGCCTTGTGTGTCGCCGTTCTACAGGCCGTGGCCTGCCAGGTGCCGCGCGAGCGTATCCAGAACCGCGTCGCGCTCCTGCTGCGTGAAGCCCAGCAGCTTGCGGCGCGGATAGCGCACAGGCTTTTGACCTGGCGCGGGACGGTCTGTGCGCCCCTCTTGGTGGACGAGGGCCAAGCGCGCAGTGGCGCCGGTGTAGCCAACGATGGCCTCGGAATCGGTAGCTTGCACGCGCAGATAGCGCGCGGTCCGTAGTCGGGCGAACATCCGGCGACGAATGGCCCCAGCCTTGCCCCGCAGGTTCTTCTTGGCCCGGCGTGGCGCATACGGCGAGCCGTGCGGATTCTGCTGCGCGGCGATGGCGTCCCTCGTCAAGGCTTCCTGCGCATTGAAAAATTTGCGCGTCCGGTTGGGCGCGGCGCCCGTCGCGGCATCGTTCGGCTGG
>NZ_JAGXJZ010000890.1:0-237 GCF_019091095.1 Achromobacter sp. GbtcB20
TGCGGGTGTCGGTCAGCTCCGCAACGGCGCCGCCGTTCACCGATACCGTGGCCAGCTGGGTCGGCACATAGCTCGTGGAGTAGTGCACCAGCAGCTTGCGGTTGTCCGGCGACAGGGCGAAGCGCTCCACGCCTTCCTGGCCCGTCACCTCAACGGTGGCGCCATCCTGCGCGGTCACCCCGCAGCCCTCGCAGGTGCCCCGGTTCTTGCGGGTGCAGTGCATGATGGGGGTGGTGC
>NZ_JAGXJZ010000891.1:0-237 GCF_019091095.1 Achromobacter sp. GbtcB20
CGGGGCGTGGTAGGGTGATGGTCCATGATCCGAGCGCGGCAATGGCCGGCCGAGGTACACGGGGATTGTCGGGCCACACGGGATGCAGTAGGCCGCACGCGTGTACCTGATAAGTCGCCTCGCACGTGAAGTGTCCACCAATCCGCTTGGTAAGCACGTATACATATCCCTCTCGGAGCCAGCGTATGGCGTAGCGCGGCGTGCTCAATTTGGGCACAAGCGCCTTTCCAAGGGTAG
>NZ_JAGXJZ010000892.1:0-236 GCF_019091095.1 Achromobacter sp. GbtcB20
GGCGCGCCTCGTGGGCCACGCTGGCCTGGACGGCGGCGCTGTCGCTGTCGTACCTGCACATCATGCTGACCATGCCCACGCTGGGCGCGCGCGCCGATGCGCGGGCCAGCAAGCGGCGGCTGCCCTACACCAGCACGATCGGCTGCGTGGCCGCCACGCTGGTGCTCACGCAGGCTGGGCGGGGCGACGTGTGGCTCGCGCTGGCCGCCATCGTCGTGTCCAACTACTGCTATTGC
>NZ_JAGXJZ010000893.1:0-236 GCF_019091095.1 Achromobacter sp. GbtcB20
TGGCCTCGCACTACGCGATCGCCCGGTATCCGCAAGTGTTCGGCAAGGCCGGCGTGTTCTCGCCCGCCTACTGGACGGCGCAACCCGCGTTCGACTTCATGACGCAACACCCGGTGCCGAAGGATGCGCGGCTGTTCATGCTGATGGGAGAAAAGGAAGGCGGGACCATGGTGCCGGACGTCGAGCGCATGGCGGCCGTGGTCAAGAAGAGCGGGCATCCGGCGGCGAATACGGTG
>NZ_JAGXJZ010000894.1:0-236 GCF_019091095.1 Achromobacter sp. GbtcB20
TTCAGCGCGGCAACGACCCCGAGTTATACGCCGCAGGCACTCGAATTTGGCGCCGATAACCCCCTGCAGTTGCTCGATGGGCCGCAGTTCGTGGAGAAGTTGCGCGGGTTGCCTCCGGCGCAGCAGATCAAGCTGTTGCAGTTTGCCTTCGAAGGGGATTACACGACGCCGACATGTGCGTCTTGCGGGGTCAAGCTGGTTCGGCGGCAGGGTAAGCGGGGGGATTTCTGGGGGTG
>NZ_JAGXJZ010000895.1:0-236 GCF_019091095.1 Achromobacter sp. GbtcB20
GCGGTCCTGGTCCAGGAATTCGGGCGGCGCCCGGCCCCCGTCCGTGGCGCTGGAGTTACGCGTGCGGGTGTCGCCCAGTGCCGGCTCGTGCGCGCCGGCATCCCGGCCGTCGTCTTGATCGTATTCGTCGTCGCGCTCGAGGTCCCGCACGCCGTCGTACGCGTCGTCGTAAGAGTCGTCGTGCCGGGCGTCGTGCGGGGCGTCGTGCGGGGCGGGGGGCAGACCTTCGCGCGGAT
>NZ_JAGXJZ010000896.1:0-236 GCF_019091095.1 Achromobacter sp. GbtcB20
TAATTTCCATCGACTGTATGGGCGGAGACCACGGTCCCTCCGTTACGATCCCTGCAGCCCTGTCGTTCCTGAAACACCAGCCCGAAGCCGAACTGATCTTGGTTGGCCTCGAAGACGTGCTGCGCGCGGAACTGAAGAAACACAACGCCGACGCGAACCCGCGCCTGACCGTGGAGCACGCCTCCGAAGTGGTGGCGATGGAGGATCCGGTCGAGGTGGCCCTGCGCCGCAAGAAG
>NZ_JAGXJZ010000897.1:0-236 GCF_019091095.1 Achromobacter sp. GbtcB20
ACCGAAGGCCTGCGCGTGCGGGGTGCGTTCTGTTTCCTCGACCATTGTCCAGTAGACCATGTACATCGGCTGACTCCTTTTAGCGGCCCAGAATGTCTTGCCGAACAGGCAATTATGCCACAATTTTGCATTTCATGATCTGGCAATGTCGCACGATTTAGAGACAGATCAATGTTATTTAGCAGAGGAAACGGATACGAAGACAAAAAGTAGGACTAGTCCGAAATTTCCCCATT
>NZ_JAGXJZ010000898.1:0-236 GCF_019091095.1 Achromobacter sp. GbtcB20
TGAAGGACTGGTGGCTGGCCTGCATGCGGTAGAGCAGGGCGCAGACCGCCAGGGCGACGGCCAGGTTCAGGAGGATGGGAAGGGACATGCTTGCCTCTTGTTGTCGAGCAGCCGGATGAGCGGCTGTAAAAGCAGAAATGTGTGGAAATTGCGTCGCAGCATTCTATAGCCAAACCGGTCTCGTCGCAGGGCAGCGGACGGGGCTGGGTCGTGACGAAGTGGCAAGGTCTGTTGTG
>NZ_JAGXJZ010000899.1:0-236 GCF_019091095.1 Achromobacter sp. GbtcB20
CCGCTTGCGCGGGCTTTTTCGTACAGCGAGCTTTCCATATCGCCACCCGCTGGCGCATGCCGCCCGACAGGACCTTCGGGTAGCGCTGGCGGAAGTCCGACAGCGACAGCATGCGCAGCAATTCGTCCACGGTGCGGGCGATCTCGGCTTTCGGCAGGCCCTTGATGTCGAGGCCGAAGCCGACGTTCTGCTCGACCGTCATCCAGGGGAACAGCGCGTATTCCTGGTACACCATG
>NZ_JAGXJZ010000009.1:0-207593 GCF_019091095.1 Achromobacter sp. GbtcB20
CTGCTGGACCAAGGTCAAGCTGGCGACAACGTGGGCATCCTGCTGCGCGGCACCAAGCGTGAAGACGTCCAGCGCGGTCAGGTTCTGGCCAAGCCGGGCTCGATCACCCCGCACACGGACTTCACGTCCGAGGTGTACATCCTGTCCAAGGAAGAAGGCGGCCGCCACACCCCGTTCTTCAACGGCTATCGTCCCCAGTTCTACTTCCGCACGACGGACGTGACGGGCACGATCGACCTGCCGGCCGACAAGGAAATGGTTCTGCCGGGCGACAACGTGACGATGACCGTCAAGCTGCTGGCCCCGATCGCCATGGAAGAAGGTCTGCGTTTCGCCATCCGTGAAGGCGGTCGTACCGTCGGCGCCGGCGTCGTCGCCAAGATCCTGAAGTAATCGGATCTACTGAGCAGCACCCAACCAGCGAGGGCGTGATCCCGCCCTCGCATCTCGTTCTTTAGGAAACGCCATGAAAAACCAAAAGATCCGCATCCGCTTGAAAGCCTTCGATTACAAGCTGATCGATCAATCGGCCGCCGAAATCGTCGACACCGCCAAGCGCACGGGCGCTGTCGTCCGCGGTCCGGTGCCGCTGCCCACGCGTATCCGTCGCTATGACGTCCTGCGTTCGCCGCACGTCAACAAGACGTCGCGTGACCAGTTCGAAATCCGTACCCATCAGCGCCTGATGGACATCGTTGATCCCACCGACAAGACCGTTGACGCCCTGATGCGTCTGGACCTGCCGGCCGGCGTCGACGTCGAAATCGCGTTGCAGTAAGACGCTCCGAGCCTGCTACCTTCGCCGGCAGGTTCGTCAAAAATGGCCGCACTCCTTCGGGAATGCGGCCATTTTGTTTTGCGGCTCCTGAGGTCCAAGTGAGCAGGCGCTCACTCTCGTGCAATGTGCGCCCCCAGGCCATGCGCGTACCTGGCCGCAGCTCCGGGCGCGCAAACCGTCGCAAAAATGCCCACCGCGGCATGCCTTGAATCCGCTAAGTGCTTGTGCCGCTTAGAAAAAACATGCTAATATGCGAAGCTTGCCATTTTGTGGCAAGTCTAACTATGGATAAAGCGAAAACCGCCCTGCAGTTCGAGGACGGCGCGCCAAGTCCAGGTTGAACATAGTCGTAGGGCAAAGGCCGTTACCTTTTGCCTGATTAGCCCCGACCAATCGCAGTCGGGAATGGAGAAAACGATGTCGAATTCGACACCCACGCCCGCCGCTCACCGGCTGGGGCTGGTGGGTCGCAAGGTCGGCATGACCCGCATTTTTACCGAGGAAGGTGAATCCATCCCGGTGACCGTGCTGGACGTGTCCAACAACCGCGTGACCCAAGTTAAGTCGCTGGAAACCGACGGCTACGCCGCTATCCAGGTGGCTTATGGCACTCGTCGCGCCTCGCGTGTGGCTCAGCCGCAAACGGGCCACTACGCCAAAGCCGGCGCTGAAGCCGGTAGCATCCTCAAAGAATTCCGCCTTGATCCCGCTCGCGCCGCTGAATTTTCGGCCGGTTCCGTGATCGCCGTGGAATCCGTGTTCGAAGCCGGCCAACAGGTCGACGTCACGGGCACGACGATTGGTAAGGGCTTTGCCGGTACCATCAAGCGTCACAACTTCGGTTCGCAGCGCGCGTCGCACGGTAACTCCCGTTCGCACCGCGTTCCCGGCTCGATTGGTCAAGCTCAGGATCCGGGTCGTATTTTCCCGGGTAAGCGCATGGCTGGTCACCTGGGTGACGTCACCCGCACCGTTCAAAACCTCGACGTCGTTCGCGTTGACGTTGAGCGCGGCCTGCTGCTGGTCAAGGGCGCTGTCCCCGGCCACGCTGGCGCCGACATCGTTGTGCGCCCGGCCATCAAGGCCCCGGCCAAGAAGGGAGCGTAAGTAAATGGATCTCAAGCTCCTGAACGACCAAGGTCAGGCCGCTGCTACGTTCAGCGCGCCCGACACGATCTTCGGCCGTGACTTCAACGAAGCGCTGATTCACCAGATCGTCGTGGCTTTCCAAGCCAACGCGCGCTCCGGCAATCGTGCTCAGAAGGACCGTACGGAAGTCAAGCACTCCACCAAGAAGCCCTGGCGTCAAAAGGGTACCGGCCGCGCTCGCGCCGGTATGACTTCGTCGCCGCTGTGGCGTGGCGGTGGTCGGACTTTCCCGAACTCGCCCGAAGAGAACTTCAGCCAGAAGGTCAACAAGAAGATGTACCGCGCCGGGATCCGTTCGATCCTGTCGCAGCTCGCTCGCGAAGACCGCATCGCCGTCGTTGAATCGTTTGATCTGGAATCGCCCAAGACCAAGGCAGCCGCTGCAAAGCTGAAGAGCCTGGGTCTGGACTCGGTCCTGATCATCACCGACAGCGTCGATGAAAATGTTTACCTCGCCACCCGCAACCTGCCGCACGTTGCCGTTGTCGAGCCCCGTTATGCCGATCCGTTGTCGCTGGTCCACTACAAGAAAGTGCTGATCACCAAGCCGGCCATCGCTCAACTCGAGGAGATGCTGGGATGAACGCTGAACGCTTGATGCAAGTCATTCTGGCTCCGATCGTGACCGAAAAGGCCACGTTCGTCGCTGAGAAGAATCAGCAAGTCGCTTTCCGTGTCGTGGCTGACGCTACCAAGCCGGAAATCAAGGCTGCCGTCGAACTGCTCTTCAAGGTGCAGGTCGAGTCCGTGCAGGTCCTCAACCGTAAGGGCAAAGTCAAGCGCTTTGGCCGATTCGTTGGCCGCCGCCGCAATGAGCGCAAGGCCTACGTCTCGCTCAAGGACGGCCAGGAAATCGACTTTGCGGAGGTGAAGTAAATGGCCCTCGTAAAAGTTAAGCCGACTTCGGCTGGCCGCCGTGGCATGGTGAAGGTTGTCAGCCCGAACCTGCACAAGGGTGAGCCCTACGCGCCGCTGCTCGAAAAGAAGACTCGTGGTTCTGGCCGTAACAACAACGGTCACATCACGATCCGTCATCGTGGCGGTGGTCACAAGCAGCACTACCGTATCGTCGACTTCCGTCGCGATAAGGACGGCATCCCGGCAAAGGTCGAGCGTCTGGAATATGACCCCAACCGTACGGCGCACATCGCTCTGCTGTGCTACGCCGACGGCGAACGTCGTTACATCATCGCTCCCCGTGGCCTGGAAGTCGGTGCGACCGTGCTGTCGGGCACCGATGCTCCGATCCGCGCTGGCAACACGCTGCCGATCCGCAATATCCCGGTCGGTACGACGATCCACTGCGTCGAAATGCTCCCCGGCAAGGGTGCCCAGATGGTCCGCTCGGCCGGCGCTTCCGCCGTCCTGCTGGCTCGCGAAGGCATCTACGCTCAGGTGCGTCTGCGCTCGGGTGAAGTCCGCCGTGTGCACATCGAATGCCGCGCCACCATCGGTGAAGTCGGTAACGAAGAACACAGCCTGCGCCAAATCGGCAAGGCCGGTGCAATGCGTTGGCGCGGTGTCCGCCCGACCGTTCGTGGCGTTGCCATGAACCCGGTGGATCACCCGCACGGTGGCGGTGAAGGCCGTACCGGTGAAGCACGCGAGCCGGTCAGCCCGTGGGGCACTCCGTCGAAGGGTTACAAGACCCGTCGCAACAAGCGGACGAACAATATGATCGTCCAACGGCGCAAGCGCAAGTAAGAGGCGAACACTATGTCACGTTCGATCAAGAAAGGCCCGTTTGTCGATGCTCACCTGATCAAAAAGGTGGACACGGCCGTCGCGGGCAAAGACAAGAAGCCGATCAAGACCTGGTCGCGTCGTTCCACGATCCTGCCCGAGTTCATCGGTCTGACGATCGCTGTGCACAACGGCAAGCAGCATGTTCCCGTGTACATCAACGAGAACATGGTCGGTCACAAGCTGGGCGAGTTCGCGCTGACCCGTACGTTCAAGGGTCACGCCGCGGACAAGAAGGCGAAGAGGTAAGCGATGGAAACTACTGCCATTATCCGTGGGGTTCACATCTCCGCACAGAAGACCCGTTTGGTTGCGGACCTGATCCGTGGCCAGAAGGTCGGCCGTGCCCTGGAAATCCTCACCTTCTCGCCGAAGAAGGCTGCCGTCATCCTGAAGAAGGCTGTCGAGTCCGCCATCGCCAACGCCGAGCACAACGACGGCGCCGACATCGACGAACTGAAAGTCACCACGATTTTTGTGGACAAGGCTCAGTCGATGAAGCGCTTCTCCGCTCGCGCCAAGGGCCGCGGCAACCGTATCGAGAAGCAGACCTGCCACATCACGGTCAAGGTCGGAGCTTAAGGAGTCACGATGGGTCAGAAAATTCACCCCACTGGGTTCCGTCTCGCGGTCACCCGTAATTGGTCCTCGCGTTGGTTCGCCGACGACAAGGCCTTCGGCTCGATGCTGGCCGAAGACATTCGCGTTCGCGAGTACCTGAAGAAGAAGCTCAAGAGCGCCTCCGTTGGTCGCGTGATCATCGAGCGTCCCGCCAAGAATGCCCGCATCACCGTCTACTCGGCTCGTCCGGGCGTGGTGATCGGCAAGCGCGGCGAAGACATCGAAAGCCTGAAGGCTGATCTGCAGCGTCTGATGGGCGTGCCCGTGCACGTCAACATCGAAGAAATCCGCAAGCCGGAAACCGATGCTCAACTGATCGCCGACTCGATCTCGCAACAGCTCGAGAAGCGCATCATGTTCCGCCGCGCCATGAAGCGCGCGATGCAGAACGCCATGCGTCTGGGTGCCCAAGGCATCAAGATCATGAGCTCGGGCCGTCTGAACGGTATCGAAATTGCTCGCACCGAGTGGTATCGCGAAGGCCGTGTGCCGCTGCACACCCTCAAGGCCAACATTGACTACGGCACCTCCGAAGCCCACACCACGTACGGCGTGATCGGCATCAAGGTCTGGGTCTACAAGGGCGACATGCTGGCTAACGGCGAATTGCCGCCGGAAACCGCAGCCCCGCGTGAAGAAGAACGTCGTCCGCGCCGCGCTCCGCGTGGCGATCGTCCGGACGGTGCTCGCACCGGTCGTCCGGGTGGTCGTGGCCGCGCTCCCCGCAAGGCGGATGCTGCTCCGGCGCCTGAAGGAGAATAACCATGCTGCAACCCTCCCGCAGAAAGTATCGCAAAGAGCAGAAGGGCCGCAACACCGGTCTGGCGACCCGTGGTACCCACGTGTCGTTCGGCGAGTTCGGCCTGAAGGCTACCGGCCGTGGCCGTCTGACCGCTCGTCAGATCGAAGCTGCTCGTCGCGCCATCAATCGTCATATCAAGCGTGGCGGCCGTATCTGGATTCGCATTTTCCCGGATAAGCCCATCTCGCAGAAGCCTGCCGAAGTCCGTATGGGTAACGGTAAGGGCAACCCGGAGTACTGGGTTGCTGAAATCCAGCCCGGCAAGGTGCTCTACGAAATGGAAGGGGTTAGCGAAGAGCTCGCGCGTGAAGCTTTCCGCCTGGCCGCTGCCAAGCTGCCGATTTCGACCACGTTCGTCGCGCGTCATATCGGTGCTTAAGGAGTACTAACATGAAAGCTAGCGAACTCCGTTCGAAAGACGCCGCCGAGCTCGGCAAAGAGCTCGAAAGCCTGCTGAAGGCACAATTCGGTCTGCGCATGCAGAAAGCCACGCAGCAACTGGCCAACACCAGCCAGCTGCGCAACGTGCGCCGCGACATCGCTCGCGTCCGCACCTTGCTGACCGAGAAGGCAGGGAAATAAAGATGAGCGAAACTCAAAACACCCAAGTGGCCAAGCGCCAGCGCACGCTGGTTGGCAAGGTCGTCAGCAACAAGATGGACAAGACTGTCGTCGTTCTGGTTGAGCGCCGCGTCAAGCACCCCATCTTCGGCAAGATCATCATGCGTTCCGCGAAGTACAAGGCGCACGATGAATCGAACCAGTACAACGAAGGCGATACGGTTGAAATCGCTGAAGGCCGTCCCATCTCGCGCTCGAAGTCGTGGCGCGTGGTGCGTCTGGTTGAAGCTGCACGTATCATCTAAGTGAAAGCTGCACCTCGGAACGGTTCGCCGTTCTGATATAAAACGGCAAGGGCCAAAACCCTTGCCGTTTTTTTATGTCTCGCATCTGGGAAACCTGAAAGTAAGCATGCTCAGCGTCAGCAAATCAGCCCGGCTTGCCGGTGCGGCCCTGTGCTGGATGGTCATGACCGCCGACGCGGCGATGGCGCAGGAGCTCGCCGCGCCCGTGCAGCCCGACCTGCCGCCGCCGACACCGTCTCCGAAGCCGTCGCCATCCCCGACGGACGCCACGACGCTCGGCCAGCAGCTGCTGAACGCCGGACCGGACCCTCGGGTGGAACTGGACGGCAGATCCCGCGACCATGCTGCCATCTTTGGCACCGATGACCCTGATGAGCGGGCCTTGCTGGATCAGGAACGCGGGCTGCAGGCGCAGCGCGACCAGCTCAAGGTTCTGGAACGCGTGCTGAACGCGCCGCCGCCGGGCGCCGATTCCCATCCGCCCGCGATGATTCCCCTGACTTCCGGGCGTCCCATGAATGTGCCGCAGTTGCTACCCGCGCCTTCCGGTTCGCAACTGGATCAGCAGCGCAGCGAGACCCGACGCAGCGTCGACGACATGCAGCGGCGCGTCGACGGACTGAGACGGGAGGCCGACGCGCTGAGGCAGGGGGGCAAATAGCCTGGGCCTGGGTCAGGACAAGCGCCGGGGTACCGCAAGTAAGTCGTACCGCAAGCGCGCGATCACCTGCGCGCTACGTGCGTCTTGCAAGCTCCCTGAGCCTTCCGGCGACACCGGTCGGAAAGTAGTACACCGACAGCACGAACAGAATCCCAAGCCACAGCAGCCAGCGATCCGGCTCGAACAAGAGCGCCAGCGGCGGGATGCCGGAGACGACCTCGTGCACGGCGTGCAGGCCGTCCTGCAGGTAGCTCTGGGCGAACACGAACAGGGTGGCGCCGACCACCGCGCCGTACATCGTGCCCATCCCGCCAATCACCACCATCAGCAGGATGTTGAGCATGATCTCGAACGACAGCGTCGTATCAGGGCCGTTGTAGCGCAGCCAGAGCGCGTACAACGCGCCCGCCAGCGTCGCGAACGCGGCCGCAAGCAGGTTCGAGAGGCTGCGGTAGAGCACGGTGCGATAGCCGATCGCCTCGGCGCGAAAGGGGTTTTCGCGGATGGCTTGCAGCACGCGGCCAAAGGGCGAGTTCACGATGCGCAGCAGCATCAGGAACAGCACCACGCAGACCGCTGCAATCAGGTAGTAGGTGATGATCCGCCCGTCCACGGTGACGCCGAACAGGGGCTCGGACAACGGGCGAAACGCGGGCCGCAGCATATGCGGGACCTTGAAGTTCAAGCCGTCCTCGCCGCCCGTCAGTTCAGATAGCTGCGATACCAGCGTTTGAAACGCCGCGGCAACCGCCAGGGTGATCATCGCGTAAAAGATGGCGCGCACGCGCAGGCTGGCCAGACCGATCACCAACGCAAAGGCGAGCGACACCGCCAGGCCGGCGGCGGTGCCGGCAAGCACCGCGGTCCATCCCGGTTCCATGCGTATGCTGGCGATCGCCACGCCATACGCGCCGATGCCGAAGAACATGGTGTGCGCGAAGCTGACGATGCCGGTGTAACCCAATAACAGGTCGTAGCTCGCAACCAGGACGATGAAGACCAGGACCTTCGCCGCGACCGCCAGCGCCTTGGGACCGGGGAACAGGAAGGGCGCTGCGGCCAGCGCGGCCACGATTGCAACAAGCAGCAGCGCCAGGATCGCGCTGCGCGGAGGATCGCCGGAAAGCAGACGAAACGACATGTCGGCGGCTCCTAGCGGTTGGTGACGGGATACACGCCTTGCGGCCGCCACAACAAAATGGCGACCATCAGCGCGATGTTCGAGAACAGGGCGGCCTTGGGCATCAGAAAGCCCGTGTAGTTGGCCATCAACCCGACCAGCAACGCGCCGATCAGGCAACCCACGGTGGAACCCAGGCCGCCGATCATGATGACGATGAAGATCAGCACGTTCACCTGTGCGCCCAGCTGCGGCACGATCGACTGCTGATACATCCCCCACAGCACGCCGCCCAGGCCGGCCAGCATCGAGCCGGCGACGAACACGCCGACAAACAGATGCCGGATCCGGTAACCCAGGCTTTCGACCATTTCGCGGTCCTCGACGCCGGCGCGGATCAGCAGGCCAAGCTTGGTGCGGTTAAGCACCCACAGCATGCCGCCCAGCACGATGAGGCCCACCGCCAGCGCGACGACGCGGTATTTCTCGATGGCGGCGTCGCCCAGCAGGAATGCGCCGCGCAACGATTCCGGCAGGGGCAGCGTGATCGCCTGCGGTCCCCACATCATCTTGATGATCTCTTCGCCGATGATCATGCCGCCCATGGTGATGAGGATCTGCTTGAGGTGCTGACCGTAAACCGGGCGCACGATCACGCGCTCGAAGGCAAAGCCGACCGCGCCCGCCACCAGCATGCCCACGATCATGGCCGGCAGCACCGCGGCCAGATTGGTCCACAGGCTGCCCGACTGCGTCCAATCCGCCATGGAACCGAGCACGGTGGCCGCCATGTAGGCGCCGATCGCGATGAAAAGGCCATGCCCGAAGTTCAGCACGTCCATCAGCCCGAAGACGAGCGTCATGCCCGACGCCACGATGAAGATGATCATGCCCATTGCCAGGCCGGCGAAGGTGAGCGTCACCCAGGTGGAAAACGAACCGACCAGCGGCAGCGCGATCGCGGCCAGCGCCAGCACCAGCAGCACGGGCATGAGATCCGCGCGCGCGCGGGGCAGGGGAGCTTCGATGTCCAGCGTGCTCATTGATGGCTTCCCAATGACAGGCCCAAGAGGCGCGTCTGCAGCGCCTCGTCGTCGGCCAACTCGGCCATCGTGCCCGCGTGCACGACCTGGCCGTTGTCCATGATCGCCGCGAAGTCGCCAACGCGGCGGGCGAAGTTGAAGTTCTGTTCGACCAGCAGGATGGTGGTGCTGGACTGCTTGAGTTCGATGCACGCGTCGATCATGTTCTGGATGATGGCGGGCGCCAGGCCCTTGCTGGGTTCGTCGACCAGCAGCAGGCGCCGGGGTTCGATGATCGCGCGCGCCATTGCCAGCATCTGCTTTTGTCCGCCCGACAGCTTGCCGGCCGGATGCAGCCAGAACTTCTTCAGCGCGGGAAAGAACCCGAAGATCCATTCCAGCCGCGCGGTGTCCAGTTGCGCGGCATTCCTGGCCATGCGCGCGGCCAGAAGGACGTTCTCCTTCACGGACAGGTCGCCGAAAATGCCCATGTTTTCGGGCACGTACGCCATGCCCATGCGGGCCATGTCGGGCGGAGAGGTGCGCGTGCCAGGACCGCCGATTGGTGTGCCGTCCAGGCAGACCTGGCCCTGCGTCGCGCGCCACAGTCCCATGATGGTGCGCAGCGTCGTTGTCTTGCCCGCTCCATTGCGCCCGAGCAGCATTGTCACGGCAGACGCCGGCACCGACAGGTTTACGCCGTGCAGGATGTGATACGCGCCGATGTGCGTATGGACGTCCTTCAGTTCCAGAAGCGGCTGCACGGTCATGATGCCTCCGGCGCGCTGATGCCGAGGTAGGCCTGCTGCACGATCGGCGATGCGATCACGGTGGCCGGGTCGCCATCGGCCATCAGCCGGCCGTTGTGCAGCACGACGATCCGGTCGGCCAGTTCGCGCACGACGTCCATCTTGTGTTCGACGAGCAGGATCGTCTTGGACGCGTCAGCCTTCAGTTCGCGGATGAGGTCCAGCACGATGGGCACATCATCCACGCTCATGCCGGCGGTGGGTTCGTCGAACATGAACACCGCCGGTTCCAGTGCGATGAGCATGGCGATTTCAAGCTTGCGCTGATCGCCATGCGGCAGGTCGGCGGCGGGCTGGTCGCGGCGCGCCGCGAGCCGCGTTCGCTCGAGCAGCGCGTCGGCGCGATCCATGAGGCCGCGATCGTCGCGCCACGTGCGCCAGAACCGGATGTGGCGCCACCCCATGCCCTGCTGCCGCGACTGCTGCGCCAGCCGCACGTTCTCGTGAACGCTCAGCCGGGGGAAGAGCTGTGTGAGCTGAAACGCGCGTCCCAGCCCCGCGTGCATGCGCGCCGGGGCCGACAGCGTGGTCAGGTCTCGTCCGTTCAATGCTACGGTTCCGGCGCTGGCGCGTAGCTGGCCCGAGATCAGGTTGAAGTACGTCGTCTTGCCAGCGCCGTTCGGGCCGACGATGGCGGTCAAGGTTCCGGGCGCGTAGGCGCAGCTGACATCGTTGACCGCCACGTGGCCGCCGAACCGCACCGTTAGCGATTGGGTCTCAAGCATGAGTGCGGGGCATCAGCGCTTGTTCTGGATGGGAACGGCCATCTGGTCCGGCGTGATTTCCTTGACCAGGTCCTGTACCGCCCACGGCACCGACGGGTCGTTCTTGATCCGGAAGTGGTACATCGACTGCATGGCCTGATGGTCCTCCGGCCGGAAGGTCATCTTGCCCTTGGGCGTGTCAAAGCTCATGCCCTCCATCGCCTTGATCAGCGTGTCGGTGTCCGACTTGCCGCCTGTCTTGTTCAAGGCGGCGACGATGGCGATGCCCGATGCCATGCCGCCGGCCGTGAAGAAGTCGGGCGGCTGGCCGAATCGTTTCTGGTGCTCGGCCACTAGCCAGTCGTTGACCGGGTTCTTGGGGATGCCGTAGTAGTAATAGGTGGCGCCTTCCATGCCCGCCAGCGACTTGAGCGGCGTCATGGCTGTCAGCGTGTTGCCGCCCGTCGCGATCTCGATGCCGTAACGCTTGGGATCCAGATCGGCGATCTTGAACGGGTTGCCGGCGCCGGCCCACAGGATGAAGATGATCTTGCGGCCGGGCTTGTCCTTGAGCGCATCGAACAGCCGCTGCGCGCCTGCGGTGAAGTCCGTCGCGTTGGCGGGCAGGTATTCCTCGTGCACGATCTTGGCATTCTTGAGCGCGCCCTTGAATGCCTTCACACCGTCGCGGCCAAAGGCGTAGTCCTGCGCCAGCATCGCGATCGACGTGCCTTCCTGGTCGAATGCCACGGCGTTCGCGATGGCGTCCTGCGAGGAATTGCGGCCGGTGCGGAAGATGTACCTGTTCCATTTTTCGCCGGTGATCGAGTCCGCCACCGCCGGCTCCACGAGCAGGATCTTTTCGTATTCCTCGGCGATGGGCAGCATGGCCAGCGCCACGCCTGACGACGTGGGACCCACGGCGATGTCGGCGTTGTCGTCGGCATAGGCGGACGCCAGCTGCGCGCGGGCGACGTCGGGCTTGCCCTGGTTGTCCTTCTCGATGACGCGGATCTTGCGCCCGGCCACCGTCATGGTGCCCTGCGTGGCGTACTCGAGTCCCAGCATCAGCCCGTTCTGCGTCTGCTTGGCGTAGGCCTCCAGCGGGCCGGTCTTGTCATAGACATGCGCGACAACGAAGTCCTTTGCCGCTAGCGCGGAACTCATGCACAGGCTGGCCATTGCGGCGAGCAAAATGCGTTTCATGGAAGTCTCCTGGTATCAGTGGGCGCGCGTGGCCGTGTCGTCCGGTGCGGCAAGGAATTGGCGGATGGGGTCTATCTGGGATGCCACATTCAGGGCGGGGGCGTGACCGCAGCCGGGAAAGTCGATGCGGTGCGCGCGGGGACCGCGCTGCGTCATGGCGTGCGCGACCTCCGGCAGCAGCAGGTCCGAATCGGCGCCGCGCAGCAGCAGGGTCGGCATGCGCAGCGTGTCGTATCCCGCCCACCGGTCGTAGTCATGGGGATGATGGCTGAATTGGCCGACGATGGCCGGGTCGTAGTGGGCGGTGACCTTGCCATCGGGCAGACGGCGCACGGAGGTCTCGGTCATGCGGCGCCATTGTTCGTCGCTCTGCCAGCCGTAGGGCTTGTAGGCGGCGCGCAGCCAGGCTTCCAGTTCCGTCACCGTGTCGAAGGCGGGCGGGTTGCCGGCATACGCCAGGATGCGCTCGATGGCTGGCTGTGGCAGTTCCGGTCCGATGTCGTTGACGACCAGGTGCGAAATGCGATCGCGCAATGTGGTTGCTGCGGCGTGCATGCCCGTGGCGCCGCCCATGGAGGTTCCCACCCAGCGCACACGCGTGAGCGACAGACCGTCCACCAATGCGCGCGCCAGCGTGGCGTAGAAGTCGAGCCGGTATTCGGCCACCGGATCGGGACTCCATTGCGACAGGCCTCGGCCGATCGCATCGGGACAGATGACGCGGTAGTCGCCGGCAAGGGCCCGCGCCAGTTCGTCGAAGTCGCGGCCCGTGCGGGCCAGGCCGTGCCACATGATGATGGGGGGCGCTTCGGCATGGCCCCATTCGGTGTAGTGCAGCTCGCGCCCCGCGCAGCGCAGATAGCGCGACGCCGGCGTGGGGGGCGCGCCCGCCGTCCCTGCCTCGTCCATGGGTCTCCTCCCGGGTTGGCCAGGTTGTGTGCTTATCGGGCTGAATATAGACTTGCGACACGCGCGCCCACAATGCGCCGTCCACCCCACAGCAGGGTGAGTCAACAATATGTAGACGCAAGATCAAATTGCGCGCCCGTGCACCAGGAGACGTGCCATGCCAGATACGGAATTCGCCATTTCGGCCAGCGCCGGCGCCGACCGGCGCGATCAGTGGCGCGCCGCGCTGGCCGATGCCTTCGGGCCGTTCGAGGTGCACGGCGGCAAAGCCGGTCAGTTTGCGGGCCACGTCCGCTACGCGCGCCGCGCCAGCCTGCAATTCAACGACCTGCATTACCAGGGCCAGCGGTTGGAACGCACCGCGGGCAATGTGTCGCGGCTGAACCAGGAGTTCTACACGTTTGGCCTGCCGCTGGCCGGTCCGCTGGCGGTGCGTCAGCAGGGCCGGGAATTCCAGGTGGAACCGGGTTGCGTATACCTGATGAACCAGAGCCTGCCCTACCAGGCCACCGCCAACGGCGCGACGGGCTATCGAAGCCTGAGCGTCTCGTTTCCCCGTAGCGCCTTGTCGCAGCGGGATTCGCGCATCGGCGCCTTCTACAAGCTGCGCACCGACGACGGATCGCCGCGCGGTGCGCTCCTGGCCGGCTACATGGATCACCTGTTCAAGGGCATGGAAGGCTGGTCCGATACCGAAGCGGCCGAACTGGGCGAGCGGTTGATCGATCTCATCGTGCTCTTTCTGGTGCAGCCCGGACACGGGCAGGTGTCGGAGGCGGACAGCAGCGTCACGGTGGCGCATCGCGCGCGCGTGCTGGCTTACATCCGCCAGCACCTCGCCGATCCGGATCTGTCGCCCTCGCGGGTGGCGCAGGGCTGCGGCGTTTCCGTCGCCTATCTGCACCGCATCCTGCGCGCGGGTGGACTGTCCGTGGAGTCATTCATCTTCGAGCAGCGGCTGGACCGATGCCGCGAACTGCTCCTGGACGCGCGGCATCGTCATCGCGGCATCGCCGAGCTGGCGTATCAGGTGGGATTTTCCCACCCTTCGCATTTCAGCCGGCTGTTCAAGCAGCGCTTTGGCGTGACGCCCCGGGATCTGCGGGCAGGCGGCCGTGCCACCCAGGATTGAGCACGAATCGCCAATGCACAACGGCCCGCTGGATCAGCGGGCCGTTGGCCTTTCAGGGCAGGTGAAACCCGCTTAGAACGGCGAAGGCTGGTTGGACAGGTTGACGATGCTGTTGGTGGTCAGGTCCAGGCGGATGTGCTCGGACGGGGAGCCGTTTGCCAGCTTCAGCATGATCGCCATCAACGGCTTGAAGCGCGCCTTGAACAGATCGGCCGGCGTGTTGGCGTTGCTGACGTTGTTGCCGTTCATCTGCACGGCGGCGTTGGTCTGGTCAAGCGCCTGGGCCAGCAGTTTGTACTGGCTGGCGCGCTGCGCCGGAATGTCCGTGAACGCCAGATCGCCCGCATTGGCAAGGCGCACGAAGTCGCCTGCCATTTCCAGCGCCGTCCACTGCGCGAAGTCCGACAGCTGCATGCCGTTGGCCTGGGCCAGGGCTTGTGCGCGCGTCTGGGCGTTGGCCGCATCCGTGGCATAGGCCGCATTGCTCGCGCCACTGCCGCCGCCATCAGACAGGCACGCGAAGAACGCGGGCGTCAGGTTGTTCTGGTTGCCGGTGTTTGCCAGTTCCTTCAGTGTCACCGTCGTCTGCAACTGGGACAACGCCAGCAGGTCTGCGCCGGTCAACGGGCTCTTGACCAGTTCGCGCATTTCGCAGCGCCAGTCGTCGTTGAGCAGACGCAGGCGCACCAGCTCGCTCATGTAGCGATACGTGAAGTCGCCGTAGTCCTTGGCGTCCAGGATCGACACGTCCCATCGCGGCGGCACGGTGTAGGCGTTTTCGGCGCGGTAGAGGTCGAACAGTTCATCAAAGCGCGGCACCTCATCCAGACGGATGGTCTGCACTTCGATCTCGTCGGCGCTTTGCAGCGTCATGAGTTTGTACGCGGGCACGTAGGCCGCCATGGAGGGCGCCTGGATGTTGAAGAGCGCGTGTTCGCCGCCGTAGTTGCGCAAGGCCATGTCATTGAAGTGCATGTGGCCGCCCACGTGCACCTTCAAGCCGGTCTCGGCCAGCGCGCGGGTGGTGTTCTCCGCGGGGCGGCGGATCATCTGCATCTTGTTGGCGCCCAGCAGCGCCTCGATGTCGTCGGAGGCGCCATTGAAGAACTCGGACATCGGGAAGTGGCTGAAGGCGATGACCTGCTTGCCCTGCGCCTTGCCGCGCGCGACCACGTCGGCCAGCCACTTGATGACGTGGGTCTTGTGGGTCAGCATCTTGTTGTAGCCCTGGTCGCCCGAACCGGTGAAGTCGTTTGCGCCGGGGCCCGTGGGCACATAGACGTTGGCGTCCAGGCCCACCAGCCACACGCCCTTGACGGGTTCGACCACGTAGGACGTGTCGGGCACCATCTTGCACAGCGTGTAGTTCTGCGGCTTGTTCGGGCCGCCCGTGCCTTCGGCACAGATCTCGTACTGGCGGTTGATCCAGTTGGCTTGCGCCGCCGCGGTCGCGTAGTCGTAGTCTTCGTACTTGTAGGTGCTGTAAGGCGTCTCGTAGTACACGTTCTGCGGCTGGGGCATGAAGCCGTGCTGCTCGAGCGCGGCCGTGATGCCCGAGTAGCCCATGTGCAGCACTTCCTCGGTGCAGTACGTATTGCCGATCCGCGTCCAGTCGCCGCTGTAGGCCGTGTTGCACACATTGGCGCCGCGGCTGTAGATCGGTTGCGAGAAACCGATCGCGCCCGTCACGGGATCCAGGCCAAGATAGTCGCTCTTGCCGGCCGGCTGGTTGAAGGGGCGGTTGGGATCGTGGTTGCCTGGTGCGGCGAAGAACTGGATGCCGTGCTTCTTCGAATAGTCATCCATGATCTTGACCAGGCCGCGCATGTGCACAGGCTGGCCGTCGTCCGAGAAGTCGCCCGGCAGCGCGATGTACTTCACGCCGCGCTTTGCGGCATCGTCCAGCGCGGCCAGGAACGCAAAGTAGTTCTCGTTGAACAGACGCGTGGACGTCAGTTGCGCGTACATCGTGCGGATGGTCGCGTTGTCGCCGGCCTTCGGGTTTGGAATGCCGGGGAACGAGCCATCCTTGAAGTCCGCGTAGACGTCATGGAAGTGGATGTCGGGCATGAATGCAACCTGCACGGGGGCGGGCGGCTGCGCGGGCGTTTCGGTCGGGGGCGGCGTCTCCGCAACGGGCGGCATCGTGTTGTCGTCGTCCTTGTCGCCGCCGCATGCGGCGAGTAGGGCAACGAGCAGCAGCGAGGCTGCGGTGCGGACGGGGCGGTAAGGGCGAAGCGTCATCGGGCTTGGATATCCTGGATAGTTCGGTGCGGCGGCGTTCGGGCAGGGGTGTTGGTCATGCCGGGCCGGCAGCCGCAGGTCAGCTGCCTGGGTCGGTTTTTTGGGTCAGCGACTTGTAAGCGGGCCCAATGCTCACTGACCCGCATGACAACGTCATGAATGCCGAACCGGTCCGCGTCACGCGACAGGCAAAAGAAAGCCCCGCACATCAGGTGCGGGGCTTTGCGATGCGGCAGTCGCAGGATCAGACGTGCGTGATGAACTTCGTGACCAGGTAGCCTTCGAAGGTTTCCGTGCCGCCTTCGCTGCCGATGCCGCTGTCCTTGATGCCGCCGAAGGGCGTCTCGGCCAGGGCGCTGCCGAAGTGGTTGATGTTGACCATGCCGGCTTCCAGGCCGTTGGAGACCTTGGTCGCGGTCTTCAGCGAGTTCGTGAACACATACGAAGACAGGCCGAACGGCAGGCTGTTGGCGCGGCGCAGCACCTCATCGGTGTCGCTGAAACGAACCACGGGTGCGACCGGACCGAAGGGCTCCTCGGTCATCAGCATGGCGTTGTCGGGCAGGTCCGTGACCACGGTGGGCGCAAAGAAGAAACCCTTGCGATCCAGCGGACCGCCGCCGACCACCACCTTCGCGCCGTGCTTCTTGGCGTCGTCGATGAAGGCGCTCATGGCGGGCACGCGGCGCTCATGGGCGAGCGGCCCCATCTCGGTGCCGGCTTCCAGGCCGTCGCCCACCTTGATGTTCTTGAGCACTTCCGAGAACCGTGCAAGGAACTGCTCGTACGCACCGTCCTGCACATAGAAGCGGGTGGGCGACACGCAGACCTGGCCGGCGTTGCGCACCTTGAACTTGGCCAGCATCTCGGCCGCGCGGTCGATGTCCGCGTCGTCGAACACGAGCACGGGCGAATGGCCGCCCAGTTCCATGGTGACGCGTTTCATGTGCGCGCCGGCCAGCGCCGCAAGCTGCTTGCCTACCGGCACGGAGCCAGTGAACGACACCTTGCGCACGATCGGCGAACGGATCAGGTAGTCCGAGATCATGGCGGGCTCGCCCCAGACGATGTTCAGGCAGCCCTTGGGCAGACCGGCGTCGTGGAACATGCGCGCAATGGCCATGACCGCGCTGGGCGAATCCTCGGGCCCCTTGAGCACGACCGTGCAGCCGGCGCCGATGGCGGCGGCGATCTTGCGGATGGCCTGGTTGTACGGGAAGTTCCAGGGCGTGAAGGCGGCGCAGACGCCGATGGGCTCGCGCACCACGATCTGGCGGACGTCGGGATTGCGCGGCTGGATAACGCGGCCGTAGATGCGCCGGCATTCCTCGGCGTGCCAATCGGCGTGTTCGGCGCAGGAGGTGACTTCGCCCACGGCTTCGGCCAGCGGCTTGCCCTGATCCAGCGTCATGTTGCGGCCGATCTCCTGGGCGCGCTCTCGCGACAGCGTGGCGACCTTGCGCAGGATCGCCGAGCGGTCCATGGGCGAGGATTTCTTCCACGATTCGAAAGCGCGCTGGGCGGCGGCAAGGGCGCGATCCAGATCCGCTTGCGTGGCGTGGGGCAGCTGACCGAGCACCTCGAGCGTGGCCGGGTTGATGACGTCCTGGGTGCGCCTGCCCTCGCCGGCGACGAATTCGCCGTCGATATACAGCGCCAACTGTTCATACATGCCTGTCGTTCCTTGCGAAATAGGAATGGGTAGCGGAAAGGAGCAGCGGCTGCTGCTGCCCACGGCAGTCTAAACCAGCTTGTCCCGGTCAAACGGAGCCAATCCCCGATGTGAGCTTGGGGCCATTGGGCTCATCGCACGCTTGCGCGCGCGCATCGCCAGAGGCAAAAATAGGGAATCTTCGGCTGTCTTTTCGTTTACCTATGGTGCAACCCGTCGATGCGCGCCCGGCCACCCATCCCAGCCTGTACTCCCGGGTGTTTTTCGGTTTCATCGACTGGCTGCGCCAGCGCATCGCGCAGGCCTCGCTGGTGGGCGACAAACCCATATTCCAGAACAGCCAGTTCCCCTGGATTGCGGCCCTCGAAGCGCGGGCGCCCGCCATCCGCGCCGAACTGACCGGCCTCTTGGCCGACCGCCAGGCCTTGCCTGCCTTCCATCAGATTTCACCGGACGTGGGCATGATCACGTCCGACGACCAATGGAAGACCTTCGTCTTCATGGGCTACGGCCTGCGCTCCGAACGCAATCTTGCGCGCTGCCCGGATACTGCCCGCGCGCTGCAGGACATTCCGGGCATCCGCACCGCCTTCTTCTCCATCCTCGAGGCCGGCAAGCGCATTCCGCTGCACACGGGGCCGTACAACGGTGTGTTGCGCCTGCACCTGGGCCTGGTCGTCCCCGAGCCGCCCGAGCAGTGCTGGATCGAGGTGGGCGGGGAACGCTATAGCTGGCGCGAAGGCCAGGCTGTTGTCTTCGACGACCTGTATCCCCATCAGGTGCACAACGACACCGACGGTTTGCGGGCCGTGCTTTTCGTGGACTTCGAGCGTCCTTGCCGCGCTCCTGTAAAATGGATGAATCGCCTGGTGCTCATGGCTGCGCCGTTCACGGACGAAATCCGTCGCGGCAAGGCCAATCATGACGCCTGGGAGAAGGGCTACTACCGCCAGAAATAGGGGCGGATGGCCCGCCAAACCGACCCCCTTGACAGGGGGCGTGGTCTTTTGTGCGCAATCCCAACAAAGTGCTTGCGCTCAAAAATTAACCACGTTAGAATTATCAGCTTTCCCAGATTGTCGATTCATCGAAGCCGAAGGCTAGATGAGCGCGTCGGGGGGAATACCCGCAGGATTTCAACCCAGGGTCGTTGCGTTGCCAACCGGTTGCTGGTCCAAGTAGTTACGGACTTGCCGACATAAAAGCAGGGCGGCTGACCTGACGGGACCAAAACTGGCAGGAATTGCAGTGTTCCCTTGTTGGGAAAACCGTATTTCCAGTTAAGTTGGAACAGGAAAAATCATGATCCAAATGCAGACCACGCTGGACGTGGCCGATAACACTGGTGCGCGTCATGTCATGTGCATTAAGGTGCTCGGTGGCTCCAAGCGCCGTTATGCCGGTATCGGCGACATCATCAAGGTGAGCGTCAAAGATGCGGCTCCGCGCGGACGCGTCAAGAAAGGCGAAATTTACAATGCCGTGGTGGTTCGTACCGCCAAGGGCGTGCGCCGTAAAGACGGTTCGCTGATTCGTTTCGGTGGCAATGCCGCCGTGTTGCTCAACGCCAAGCTGGAGCCTATCGGCACCCGCATCTTCGGACCCGTTACGCGTGAACTGCGTACCGAGAAGTTCATGAAGATCGTGTCGCTGGCCCCGGAAGTGCTGTAAGGAGCCCTACGATGAACAACATTCGTAAAGGCGACGAAGTCATCGTCCTGACCGGTCGCGACAAGAAGCGTCGCGGTACCGTGCTGGCCCGCGTTGGCGCCGACCACGTCCTGGTCGAAGGCGTCAATGTTGCCAAGAAGCACGTGAAAGCCAACCCGATGGCTAACAACCCGGGCGGGATTGTCGAAAAGACCATGCCGATCCACATCTCGAATGTGGCGCTCTTCAACCCCGCAACCGGTCGTGGCGACCGCGTGGGCGTTCAAGAAGTCGAAGGTCGCAAGGTCCGCGTGTTCCGTTCCAATGGTGCCGTTGTCGGCGCCAAGGCGTAAGGGGCGATAGACATGTCTCGTTTGCAAGATTTCTACAAGAGCAAGGTCGCTGGCGACCTGCAGGCCAAGTTTGGCTACAAGAGCGTCATGGAAGTGCCGCGCATCACCAAGATCACCCTGAACATGGGTGTCTCGGAAGCGGTCTCCGACAAGAAAGTCATTGAACACGCTGTGTCGGATCTGACCAAGATCGCCGGCCAAAAGCCTGTCGTGACGAAGACCAAGAAGGCTATCGCCGGTTTCAAGATCCGCGAAAACTACCCGATTGGTTGCATGGTCACGCTGCGTGGTCAACGCATGTACGAATTCCTGGATCGCCTGGTGGCGGTTGCGCTGCCTCGCGTGCGCGACTTCCGCGGTATCTCGGGTCGTGCGTTCGACGGCCGTGGCAACTACAACATCGGGGTGAAAGAGCAAATCATTTTCCCCGAAATCGAGTACGACAAGATCGACGCGCTGCGTGGGCTGAACATCAGCATCACCACCTCCGCGAAGACCGACGAAGAAGCCAAGGCGCTGTTGACGGCCTTCAGCTTCCCGTTCCGTAACTAAGGGGCTGATGACGTGGCTAAACTTTCCCTCATCAATCGCGACATCAAGCGCGCCAAGCTGGCTGACAAGTTCGCTGCCAAGCGCGCTGAGTTGAAGGCGATCATCGACGACCAGTCGAAGACCGACGAAGAACGTTACCAAGCTCGGCTCAAGCTGCAACAGCTGCCGCGCAATGCCAACCCGACGCGTCAACGCAACCGTTGCGTGGTCACCGGTCGTCCTCGCGGTGTGTTCCGCAAGTTCGGTCTGACGCGCCACAAACTGCGTGAAATGGCGATGAAGGGTGAAATCCCCGGCATCACCAAGGCCAGCTGGTAGGAGAAACAATATGAGCATGAGCGATCCCATCGCCGATATGCTGACCCGCATTCGCAATGCGCAGCAAGTGGACAAAGTTACGGTGAGCATGCCCTCCTCGAAGCTGAAGGCGGCTATTGCCGCTGTGCTGAAAGACGAAGGCTACATCGACAGCTTTGAAATCAAGGGCACCCAGGCCAAGCCTGAGCTCGAGATCACCCTGAAGTACTACGCTGGCCGTCCGGTCATCGAGCGCATCGAACGCGTCTCGCGTCCTGGTCTGCGTATCTACAAGGGCCGTACCAGCATTCCTCAGGTCATGAACGGCCTGGGCGTGGCTATCGTTTCGACCTCGCGCGGCGTCATGACCGACCGTAAGGCTCGCGCCAACGGCGTCGGCGGCGAAGTGCTGTGCTACGTGGCCTAAGGAGAAATTCGAATGTCACGTATCGCTAAGTATCCGGTCGAACTGCCCAAGGGTGTCGAAGCTGACATCAAGCAGGATCAGATCACCGTCAAGGGCCCGCTGGGTTCCTTGACCCAACCCCTGACTGGCGACGTCACGATTTCGCTGGACGGTGGCAAGCTCACGTTTGCCGCTGCCAACGATTCCCGTCACGCCAATGCCATGTCGGGTACCGTGCGCGCGCTGGTGGCCAACATGGTCAACGGCGTGAGCAAGGGATTCGAGCGCAAGCTGAACCTGGTTGGCGTGGGTTACCGCGCCTCGGTTCAAGGCGACGCCGTTAAGCTGCAGCTCGGTTTCTCGCACGACGTTTTGCATCAGTTGCCGGCCGGTATCAAGGCCGAATGCCCCACCCAGACGGAAATCGTCATCAAGGGCTCCAACAAGCAAGTCGTCGGTCAGGTGGCCGCTGAAATCCGCGCGTACCGCGAACCCGAACCCTACAAGGGCAAGGGCGTGCGTTACTCGGACGAACGCGTCGTCATCAAAGAAACCAAGAAGAAATAACGGCGCACGCAAGGACGAATCATGGACAAAAAAGTTTCCCGTTTGCGTCGTGCGGTTCCGACTCGCCGGAAGATCAACGAGCTGCGCGTTCATCGCCTCTCGATTTTCCGCTCGAACCAGCACATCTACGCCAACATCATTTCGCCGGAAGGCGATCGCGTTCTGGTCAGCGCCTCGACGGTGGAAGCCGAAGTGCGTGCGCAACTGGCCGGCCAAACCGGTCAGGGTGGCAACAAAGCCGCTGCGACGCTGGTTGGCAAGCGCGTGGCCGAAAAGGCCAAGGCTGCCGGTATCGAACTGGTCGCTTTCGATCGCTCGGGCTTTCGTTACCATGGCCGCGTCAAGGCGCTGGCCGATGCCGCGCGTGAAGCCGGCCTGAAGTTCTAAGCGAGGATCTGTCAAATGGCTAAAGTACAAGGCAAGAACGCCGCGGAAAAAGAGAACGATGACGGCCTCCGCGAAAAGATGATCGCGGTCAACCGCGTGAGCAAAGTTGTCAAGGGTGGTCGCACCATGAGCTTTGCCGCGCTGACCGTGGTTGGCGATGGCGATGGCCGCATCGGCATGGGTAAGGGCAAGGCGCGTGAAGTGCCGGTGTCCGTTCAGAAGGCCATGGAACAAGCCCGTCGCGGCATGTTCAAGGTCGCTCTGAAGAACGGCACGCTGCACCACACCGTGGTTGGCAAGCATGGCGCCGCTACCGTGCTGATTTCGCCCGCTGCTGAAGGTACTGGCGTTATCGCCGGCGGCCCGATGCGCGCTATTTTCGAAGTGATGGGTGTGCGTAACGTGGTTGCCAAGAGCTTGGGCTCGAGCAACCCCTACAACATGGTTCGCGCCACGTTGAACGGCCTGCGCGCCTCCCTGACCCCGGCCGATGTTGCTGCCAAGCGCGGCAAGACGGTCGAAGAAATCCTGGGGTAAATCATGGCTCAGAAGCAGATCAAAGTGACCCTCGTGCGCTCGGTGATCGGTACCAAGCAATCGCACCGTGATACGGTTCGCGGTTTGGGCTTGGGTCGCATCAACAGCAGCCGCGTGCTGGTCGATACGCCCGAGGTGCGTGGGATGATCCGTAAGGTGGATTATCTCGTTTCCGTCTCGGAAGCCTAAGGAATCACCATGTCGGATATGCAACTTAATACGCTGAAGCCCGCCGAGGGCAGCAAGCACGCCAAGCGCCGCGTCGGCCGTGGCATCGGTTCGGGTCTGGGTAAGACCGCCGGCCGTGGCCACAAGGGTCAGAAGTCGCGCTCGGGCGGTTTCCACAAGGTTGGCTTCGAAGGCGGTCAAATGCCGCTGCAACGTCGCCTGCCCAAGCGTGGTTTCACCCCGCTGGGTCAACACCTGTATGCACAAGTTCTCTTGTCGGACCTCGAAGCCCTGCCCATCGACGAAATCGATGTGCAAGCGCTGAAGGCGGCCGGCGTGATTGGCCAGGCGGTTCGTTACGCCAAGGTCATCAAGTCTGGTGAACTCTCGCGCAAGGTCGTGCTCAAGGGCATTACCGCGACGGCCGGCGCTCGCGCCGCCATCGAAGCCGCGGGCGGCTCGCTTGCTTGATCAGAGGTGACGAGTGGCTAACGCGCAGGCATTGGGCAAATCCGGAGCACGATACGGCGATTTGAAGCGCCGTCTGGTGTTCCTGGTGCTCGCCCTGGTGGTTTACCGTTTGGGTACACACATCCCGGTTCCGGGTATCAACCCGGACGCGCTGGCGGACTTGTTCCGTCAGAACCAGGGCGGGATCCTGGGCCTGTTCAACATGTTCTCGGGCGGGGCGCTCTCGCGTTTCTCGATTTTTGCCCTGGGGATCATGCCGTACATTTCGGCATCCATCATCATGCAGTTGATGTCGGTGGTGGTGCCGTCGCTGGAAGCGCTCAAGAAAGAGGGCGAGTCCGGTCGTCGGAAGATTACCCAATACACCCGCTACGGCACGGTCGTGCTGGCGCTGGTGCAAGCAGTGGGCATTTCGGTGGCGTTGGAGTCCCAACAGGGACTGGTGATCGATCCGGGCATGCTGTTCCGCTTCACGACCGTCGTGACCTTGGTCACCGGCACCATGTTCGTCATGTGGCTGGGTGAGCAAATCACGGAGCGCGGTCTGGGCAACGGGATCTCCATCCTGATCTTCGCAGGTATCGTTGCGGGTCTGCCCGCGGCGCTGGCTGCACTGCTGGACCTGGTCCGCACCAACGCGATGTCTGTGCTTTCGGCGCTGTTCATCGTGGCTCTGGTGGTGCTGGTTACCGCTTTTGTGGTGTTCGTGGAACGCGGACAGCGCAAGATCACGGTGAACTACGCCAAGCGTCAGGTCGGCAACAAGGTCTACGGTGGTCAGAGCTCGCATCTGCCGCTGAAGCTGAACATGGCAGGGGTGATTCCGCCGATCTTCGCGTCGTCGATCATTCTGTTCCCGGCCACGATCACGAGCTGGTTCTCCAGCAGCGAGAACATGCGCTGGCTTAGCGACCTGGCTGCGGCCCTGTCGCCTCGTCAACCGCTCTACATCACGCTGTACTCGGTCGCGATTATTTTCTTCTGCTTTTTCTACACGGCTCTGGTTTTCAACAGCCGCGAAACGGCGGACAACCTGAAGAAGAGTGGTGCGTTTGTTCCGGGCATCCGTCCGGGCGAGCAAACGGCGCGCTACATCGACAAGATCCTGATGCGTTTGACGCTCGCAGGTGCCATCTACATCACGTTGGTGTGCCTGTTGCCGGAATTCTTGGTGATGCGCTGGAACGTTCCTTTCTACTTCGGTGGTACGTCTCTGTTGATCATTGTGGTGGTGACGATGGATTTCATGGCGCAGGTTCAGGCCTACATGATGTCTCACCAGTACGACTCGTTGCTCAAGAAGGCCAACTTCAAGGGCGCGGGTTTGCCGATGCGGTAAGCAAAAGAATGTCCAAGGACGACGTCATTCAGATGCAAGGTGAGGTTCTTGAGAACCTCCCGAACGCGACATTTCGCGTCAAGCTCGAAAACGGCCACGTGGTGTTGGGCCATATTTCCGGCAAGATGCGTATGCATTACATCCGGATCCTGCCGGGTGACAAGGTCACAGTGGAGCTCACGCCCTATGATCTGACGCGAGCCAGGATTGTTTTCCGCTCCAAGTGAGCGAAACCGGATTACGGAAAATTAGGAGTCAACCATGAAAGTAATGGCATCGGTTAAGCGGATCTGCCGCAACTGCAAAGTTATCAAACGTCACGGCGTGGTGCGCGTTATCTGCACCGACCCGCGTCACAAGCAGCGTCAAGGCTAACTCGGGTTAGCGACTACGCAACGGATTTATTCAAGGAACAGTCATGGCCCGTATTGCTGGCATTAACATTCCGCCGCAACAGCACGCCGAGATCGGCCTGACCGCCATTTTTGGCATCGGTCGTACGCGCGCTCGCAAGATTTGCGAAGCGGCAAACGTACCCTTTGACAAAAAGGTCAAGGATCTGAGCGACGCTGAATTGGAACGCGTCCGCGAACATGTTGGTTTGTTCACGGTTGAAGGCGACCTGCGTCGTGAAGTACAGCTCTCGATCAAGCGTTTGATCGACCTGGGAACCTACCGCGGTATGCGTCACAAGCGCGGTTTGCCCGTGCGCGGCCAGCGCACTCGCACCAACGCCCGGACCCGCAAGGGCCCGCGTCGTGCTGCTGCGTCCCTGAAGAAATAATCGAGGAACAGGATTATGGCGAAAGCTTCCACCAGCGGCGCTTCGCGCGTGCGCAAAAAGGTCAAGAAGAACGTCTCGGACGGCATCGCGCACGTTCACGCTTCGTTCAACAACACCATCATCACCATCACCGACCGTCAGGGCAACGCGTTGTCGTGGGCCACGTCGGGCGGTGCTGGCTTCAAGGGTTCGCGTAAGTCGACCCCGTTTGCCGCGCAGGTTGCCGCTGAAACGGCCGGCCGCGTTGCGCTCGAGTACGGCATCAAGACGCTGGAAGTCCGCATCAAGGGCCCCGGTCCTGGCCGCGAGTCGTCGGTTCGCGCACTGAACGCGCTGGGCATCAAGATCTCGTCCATCGCCGACATCACGCCCGTTCCGCACAACGGCTGCCGTCCGCCGAAGCGTCGTCGTATCTAAAGGGAATCCACATGGCACGTTATATTGGACCCAAATGCAAGCTCTCGCGCCGCGAGGGTACTGACCTGTTCCTGAAGAGCGCCCGCCGCTCGCTGGATTCCAAGTGCAAGCTGGATTCCAAGCCTGGCCAACACGGCCGCACTTCGGGTGCCCGCACTTCCGACTACGGCCTGCAGCTGCGCGAAAAGCAAAAGCTCAAGCGTATGTACGGCGTGCTGGAAAAGCAATTCCGCAAGTACTTCGCTGAAGCCGAGCGTCGCCGTGGCAACACCGGCGAAACGCTGATCCAGCTGCTGGAATCGCGCCTGGACAACGTCGTCTACCGCATGGGCTTCGGCTCGACGCGCGCCGAAGCTCGCCAGCTGGTGAGCCACCGCGCCATCGAACTGAACGGCCACACGGCTGACATCGCTTCGATGCTGGTCAAGGCTGGCGACGTCATCTCGGTTCGTGAAAAGGCCAAGAAGCAAGGCCGTATCAAGGAATCGCTCGACCTGGCCACCAGCATCGGCATCCCCCAGTGGGTGGAAGTCGACGCGGCCAAGCTGACCGGCACGTTCAAGTCGGCTCCCGATCGCGCTGACGTCGCTCGCGACATCAACGAATCGATGGTCGTCGAACTGTACTCGCGTTAATCACGCCTGCCGGCGCCTCCTTCGCAAGGTGCTGGCAAGCTGGTCCCGCGACCCGGTCGACCCGTTTGCACGTCCCGCAGCAGCCCGCTTTCGCCGTTTTGGTGGAGCGGGCTTTGCGGTAAGTATCGGGCGGCTTTTCGCAGCCCGTGTTTCAAGCTTTACCGTCTCACCCTGTCCATCAGCCTTATCGGTGTAACGAGCCGAGGGTATTGAAAAGGAATTCAGTACATGTCCACTCAAGCTTTCCTGAAGCCGCGCTCCATTGAAGTCGAACCGGTCGGCACGCACCATGCCAAGATCGTGATGGAGCCGTTCGAGCGTGGCTACGGTCACACGCTGGGCAACGCCCTGCGCCGCATCCTCTTGTCTTCGATGACCGGCTACGCGCCGACCGAAGTCCAGATGACCGGTGTGGTGCACGAATACTCGACCATCCCGGGCGTTCGCGAAGATGTCGTCGACATCCTGCTGAACCTGAAGGGCGTGGTCTTCAAGCTGCACAACCGCGACGAAGTGACGCTGGTTCTGCGCAAGTCCGGCGCCGGCACCGTGCTGGCCAGCGACATCGAGCTGCCGCACGACGTCGAGATCATCAACCCCGGCCATGCCATCTGCAACCTGACGGAAGCGGGCAAGCTGGAAATGCAGATCAAGGTCGAGAAAGGCCGCGGCTATGTGCCGGGCAACGTGCGCGCGCTGTCGGAAGACCGCACGCACACCATCGGCCGCATCGTTCTGGACGCCTCTTTCAGCCCGGTTCGCCGCGTGAGCTACGCGGTTGAAAGCGCCCGCGTGGAACAACGCACCGACCTGGACAAGCTGGTTCTGGACATCGAAACCAACGGCGTGATCTCGCCCGAGGAAGCGGTGCGCCAATCGGCCCGCATCCTGATGGACCAGATCTCGGTGTTCGCCGCCCTGGAAGGCGCCGGCGATTCGTACGAAGCCCCGGTCCGCGGCACGCCGCAGATCGATCCGGTGCTGCTGCGCCCGGTCGACGACCTGGAGCTGACGGTGCGTTCGGCCAACTGCCTGAAGGCCGAAAACATCTACTACATCGGCGACCTGATCCAGCGTACCGAAAACGAGCTGCTCAAGACCCCGAACCTGGGTCGCAAGTCGCTCAACGAGATCAAGGAAGTGCTGGCTGCACGTGGCCTGACTCTCGGCATGAAGCTCGAGAACTGGCCGCCCCTGGGCCTGGAGCGTCCCTAAGTCTTGAAAGGGTGCCGCCCCTGCGAAGGGGCGTCTCCCGCAGCGCCCGGCCTTAGTTGCCGGGCGATTTGCGAAATCGTCGTAAAATGCCCCGTTTTCTACCGGACCGCAGCCTGATTGCAGGCTGATAGAAGAGCCGGCAACCCGATGGCGGAAACGCCGTCTTTAGATTCAAAGGAAACTTATCATGCGTCACGGTAATGGCTTGCGTAAGCTCAACCGCACCAGCAGTCACCGTCTTGCCATGTTCCGCAACATGGCTGTTTCGCTGATCACTCACGAAGCAATCAAGACCACGCTGCCGAAGGCGAAAGAATTGCGCCGCGTCATCGAACCCCTGATCACGCTGGGCAAGGAGCCCACCCTCGCGAACAAGCGTCTGGCCTTTGCCCGTCTGCGCGATCGCGATGCGGTTGTGAAGCTGTTTGCCGAAATCGGCCCGCGCTACGCGGCCCGTAACGGCGGCTACACCCGCGTGCTGAAGATGGGCTTCCGTCAAGGCGACAACGCTCCCATGGCTTTCATGGAACTGGTTGACCGTCCGGAAGTCGATGAAGCCGCTGAGGACAGCGCCGAGTAATTTCGGCAGCTAGATAAGCGACAAGGGCGGGTCTTCGGACCCGCCCTTGTTTTTTTCGCCTTCCTTCGCTTACTGCGCGCATTTGCCGTGCTCATTCTCCACGTTCGGGGCCGCCGCGCAGTTGCCCGCGCAATTGCGCCGCCGTGGCCGCGAGCGCTTCCGGCGGCGACTGAGGCGGCATCTTGAAAGTCAGATCCTGCTGCTCGATGTACTGCGTCGATGTCACGTCCTGCGGGTGGTGCATCGGGATGACGTGCGCATGCGCGTGCGCAACGTGGATCCCCGTGAAGGCAAAACCCACGCGCTCAACGCCGTACAGGCGCTTCATCTGGCGCCCCAGCCGCTGACCCAGGTTGACGATGCTGGCCGCCAGGTCGGCCGGCATGTCCTCGTAGTAGGGATAGTGCTGCTTGGGGATGATGAGCGTGTGGCCGGCGCGCACGGGGTGGATATCCAGGAAGGCCAGGAGGCGGTCGTCTTCGTGGACGACGTGCGCGGGGATTTCGTGACGGGCGATGCGGCAGAACAGGCAGTTGTCGGACATGCTTGCCTCGGCGTGAAAAGGGATGGCGCGGCGGCCGCGCGACCGGCAGCGCCGGGGAGTTGGCCGCAATATCGATAAAATACCTCGAGTTACATCCCACGCGGGTATCCCAAGGAGGTTCCATGTTGCGCGATGACGACGTCGTGCTGGTCATCAGCAATGCGCCGGATCTGCTTCTGGCCAAGCGTATCGCGCACGTGCTCGTCGAGGACGGGCTGGCAGCCTGCGTGAACCTTGGCGCGCCGGGGTTGTCCATCTACCTGTGGAACGGAGAGGTCGAAGGGACGGAGGAAATTCCCATCCACATCAAGACGACCTACGCGCGGCATGCCGCCGTCGTACAGGCCCTGTCGCAGATGCACCCCTACGACGTTCCCGAGATCATCGTGCTGCCAGTCATCGGCGGCGCGGCGCCATACCTGGACTGGGTGCGCGAGCAGACGGCCATTACGCAGAACAAGAGAAACTGATGTTGCAACTTGCCGGTACGGTTGGCGCGCGCGGGCGCGCCCTCAGCGTGACCCCTTCGATCCTGAGGCACTGCCTGGCATTGCTGGCAGTGATGCTTCTGCTGCTGGGATGGCAGACCGTCGCGCGTGCGCAAGCCGAATTCCTCGAACCGGAAAAAGCCTTTGTGTTCAGCGCGCAGATGGCGTCGCCGGATACGCTCGAATTGCACTATCGCGTGGCGCCCGGCTATTACATGTACCGCGAGCGCTTCGGGATTGCGATCACCCCGGCCGACGCCACCAAGCTCGGGCAAGCCGTTTATCCCAAGGGCGAAGTCAAATACGACCCGACCTTCGAAAAAGACATGGAGGTCTTTCACAAGGACGTGACGATCCGCGTCCCCGTCGGCGCGGGAGGACAGCCCTTCACGCTGACGTTGACGGGCCAAGGCTGCGCGGATGCCGGGCTGTGCTATCCGCCAATGGACAGCACCGTCAAACTCACGCCCGTGGCCGGCGGTTATGCGGTGGCGGGCACGGGAATTGGCGGGGCCGCGTCTGCGGCACCGGCAACTTCCGGCGGATTGTCCGCGTTGGTGAACGCGGGCGACACGGGCCTGGCCGATGCCTTGGGCGGTCTGGGCTGGATCAAGACGGCGGGCGTCTTTTTGGTGCTGGGCCTGCTGCTGGCTTTCACGCCATGTGTGCTGCCCATGATTCCCATCCTGTCGTCGATCGTGCTGGGCGGGGCGCAGCACCACCGGCCGAGCCGCAGTCGCGGTCTGGCGCTGGCCGCGACGTACGTGCTGGGCATGTCGGTCGTGTACACCGCGCTGGGCGTGGCGGCCGGGCTGAGCGGCGCGGGGCTCGCCGCCTGGCTGCAGACGCCGTGGATCCTGTCGCTTTTCGCCATCCTGCTGGCCGTGCTGGCGTTGGCCATGTTCGACGTGTTCACGTTCCAGATGCCTTCCGGCATCCAGGCCATGCTGTCGGACCGGTCCTCGCGCATGCCGGGCGGGCGATATACCGGGGCGCTGGTGATGGGCGCGCTGTCGGCCCTGATCGTCGGGCCCTGCGTTGCAGCTCCGCTTGCTGGCGCCTTGCTGTACATCTCGCAGACAGGCGACGTGGTCTTGGGGGGATCGGCGCTCTTTGCAATGGCCTGGGGCATGGGCGTGCCGCTGTTGATTGTCGGCGCGTCGTCTTCGGCATTGCTGCCCAAGGCCGGTCCCTGGATGGACGGCGTCAAGCGGCTGTTCGGCATGCTGTTGCTGGCGACGGCGTGGTGGATGCTCATCCCCGTCGTGCCGACGTGGGTGCAGATGACGGGCTGGGCATTCCTGGCCGTCGTGTCGGCCGTGATGCTGCGCGCCTTTGATGCCCTTCCGCCGGGCGCAGGCGCCGGTCGCATGTTTGGCAAGGGGCTGGGCCTGCTGCTCGCCCTGGCGGCCGCGGCGTGGCTGGTGGGGGCCGCCAGCGGGGGCCGCGATGTCCTGCAGCCGCTCTCGCACCTGGCCGCGCGCGGTGAAGCGCCGGCAGCTGGCGGGGCCGCGGCGGGCGAGGTCCAGTTCACCCGGGTCCGCAGCAACGCCGAACTGGACGCGGTGCTGGCGCAGAGCACCCGGCCGGTGATGCTGGACTTCTATGCGGACTGGTGCGTGTCGTGCCGCGAGATGGAGCGATTCACCTTTACCGATGCGGGGGTCGCGCAGCGCATGGCTGGAATGGTGCTGGTGCAGGCAGACGTGACGGCGAACAATGCCGACGACCGTGCGCTGCTCAAGCGATTCCGTCTGTTCGGTCCGCCGGGCATCATGTTCTTCGAGCCCGGCGGCAAGGAGATCGCGGAAGCTCGCGTCGTGGGATTCCAGGACGCCAAGCGCTTTACCGAGTCGCTGGACCGCGTCCTGGTCCGTTGAGGGCGCGGCGCACGGGGGCCGGGCTGGGCGCGCCATCGTCTGATGCGCGCAACGCAGCCCGCCGCGCATTGAATCGAGGGAAGGGGCGATATACCATGATCGCTTCGCTGCCCGCGCGGCGCATCCATCTCCCTCCAGGCTCACGCCGTGACGTCCCCCACCGTTGATGCAAGTCAGGACCGGCATGGTCTGATCTATCTTCAATTGATGTTCGTCATGGCCACCTGGGGCCTGAACATCGTCTCCATCAAGTATCTGACGCAGCACATGGACATCCAGGCGCTGGCCGCCGTTCGGATCGTCATTGCGTTTGTCACCGTCACACTCATCATCAAGGCGCGCCGCGGCCGCATCCCGAAGCTGGGCGGCGCGCAGTTGGGCTGGGTGGCGCTGGCCGGGTTCCTGGTGGTGTACGCGCACCAGGTGGCACTGGTGTCGGGGCTGCGCTTTTCATCGGCAGCCAACGGCACGCTGATCATGGCCACCAGCCCGTTGCTGTCCGCCTTCCTGGCCGCCATCTTCTACCGCGAAAAGCTCACGACCACCCGCATCGCCGGCGCGCTGCTGGGCCTGTTGGGTGTGGGCATGGTGGTGGTGGGCAGCGGCGCGCAACTCGGACTGACGGGCTGGGGCGACGCGGTGGTGTTCGTGGCCGTGCTCGTCTTTGTGTTTGGCGGCCTGGTGATTCAGCGGATGTCGCGGATGATGGATCCGCTGGGCATGCTTTGGTACATGTATCTGGCCGGCGGATTGATGTTGGTCGGGCATGCCGCGCTGACGCCGTCTTCATACCAGGCGGGCACGTGGCAGATGGCATGGTGGCCCTGGGCCGTGCTGATGTTTTCGGCGGTGATCGCCTCGGGTGTCAGCAACATCGTCTGGAACGCGGGCATCGCGCGGCTGGGGATCAGCCGCGCCGCGCTGTTCGTGAATTGGTTGCCGATTTTCGGGCTGCTGTTCGCGGCCCTGTTCCTTGATGAGCACGTCACCCTGACCCATGTCGTCGGACTGGGGTGTGTGCTGGGCGGAACGTGGCTTGGCCTGCGCCGCGGCGCGCAGCCGGCACGCGCTGCCGCTGCAAAGGCCTGATTCGATGGGGGGTGCCGGCGCGCAGGCAGGCAAAGCACGAAAAAGGGCGCAGACGGCAGTCCGCCGCGCCCGCCGGCTTTAGCGCTGGCTTTTCAGCAGCTTTGCCGCTTCGATGGCGAAGTACGTCAGGATGCCGTCGGCGCCGGCGCGCTTGAAGGCCAGCAGCGCCTCCATCATGACCTTGTCGTGGTCGAGCCAGCCATTGGCGGCGGCGGCCTTGATCATGGCGTATTCGCCGCTCACCTGATAGGCGAAGGTCGGCACGCGGAACGTGTCCTTGACCCGGCGCAGCACGTCCAGGTAAGGCATGCCCGGCTTGACCATGACCATGTCGGCGCCTTCCTGCAGGTCGCCGGCCACTTCGCGCAGCGCCTCGTCGAGGTTGCCCGGATCCATCTGGTAGGCCATCTTGTTGGATTTGCCCAGATTGGTGGCCGAGCCCACGGCGTCGCGGAACGGACCGTAGAACGCGCTGGCGTACTTGGCCGAATAGGCCATGATGCGCGTGTGGATGTGGCCATTGGCCTCGAGGGCGCGGCGCACAGCGCCGATGCGGCCGTCCATCATGTCGCTGGGGGCGACCATGTCCACGCCGGCTTCGGCCTGCGTGAGCGCCTGCTTGACCAGGATTTCGACGGTGGGCTCGTTGACCACGTAGCCGTCCGCGTCGATGACGCCGTCCTGGCCGTGGCTGGTGTACGGGTCCAGCGCCACATCGCACAGGACGCCCAGTTCCGGGAAACGCGACTTCAGTTCGCGGACCACGCGCGGGATGAGGCCGTCGGGATTGGTGGCTTCGATGCCGTCCGGGGTCTTGAGCGCCGGGTCGATGGCGGGAAACAGCGACAGCACCGGAATGCCCAGCGCCACGCATTCCTCGGCCACGGGCAGCAGGGTGTCCAGCGAATAGCGGACCACGCCGGGCAGAGACGCCACCGGCTGGCGCAGGCCGGAGCCTTCGGCCACGAAGACCGGGTAGATCAGGTCATTGACCGTCAGGGCGTTCTCGCGCACCAGACGGCGGGTGAAGTCGTCGCGACGCAGGCGGCGGGGGCGGGAAACCGGAAACTCAGGGGTGATGATCTGCGGGTTCATGGTACGACCTTCGGGGAAATCCAATTTTCGATGTGAGCGCCGGCCTCTTCGAGCCCGATGCGCTCGGGCGCCGAGAAGGGGACCGTATGCAGCGCGCCGATGTCGGCGAGGTCCTTGCGGACCGAGAAGACGGTGCGCATGCGCTGGCCGTACGGCAGCTTGTCGGCCTTGGTCAGCAGGGCCAGGACCGGGCGGCCGGTGGGCGCGATGAAGTTGGCCAGGCGCCGGTCCAGTTCGGTCACGCCGCGGCGGATGTCGATGAGCAGGACGATGCCGACCAGCGATTCACGGTCGCGCAGATAGCCGCCCAGGATGTCTGCCCACTTTTCCTTTTCGTTGCGGGCCACGGACGCATAGCCGTAGCCGGGCAGGTCGACCAGATAGCCGATGTGGGCTTCCGGGTCCAGCGGGTCGGGCAGGCTGAACATGTTGATCAGGCGCGTGCGGCCCGGCGTCTTGCTGGAGAACGCAAGACGGCGCTGGTTGCACAGCACGTTGATGGCCGTGGATTTGCCGGCGTTGGAGCGGCCAACGAAGCAGACCTCGGGAGCGCCGGCGGGCGGCAACTGGTCGAGGCGAGCCGCGGAGGTGAGGAAGGAGGCGCGATGTAGGAGGGACACGGATGGCTTTCGATACGGTTGGTTTCGAGCCCTATTGTATAATCCGGCGTTTGCTACAGTGGTCCGCGTGTGCGGAGCCGTCTTTTTTGCTTACTGTTTAGCTGCCATCCAGACGTTTTGTAGCCCTTCTTGGGCCGATGGATGCAGCACCGCAGCAAGATCGCAAAGCAGGACAAGCAAAACAGGTTCGATACGGTTTACTGCAAGTGCGGGCAGGCGTGGGCGCCTTTTTGCGCCTTGATCGATGTGATCGTCGAGGTCTTCATGAAGCGTGTGCTGTCCCGGATGTTGGTTGCGAGCGGGCTGTTGCTCGGCGCCTCCGCCTTCTCTGCTACGAGTTTCGCCGCCAATGGCGCTGCGGGCCCGGCCAAACCAGACGCCGCCAAGGGCGGTCAGCTGTTTGACCAGGGCGACGCGTCCCGCGGCATCATTGCCTGTGCTTCCTGTCACGGCGCGGCGGGTAACAGCACCATTCCGGTGAACCCGAACCTTGCCGCGCAGCCGCACGAGTACCTGGCCAAGCAGCTTGCCGACTTCAAGGTGAAGGAAGGCGCCAAGACCCCCGTGCGCAATGGTCCCGACGGCAATCCCAGCCCCATGACCGCCATGGTGCAGAACCTGACGCCGGCAGACATGCAGAACATTGCGCTGTATCTGGCGCAGCAGCCCCTGAAGGAACCCGCCACCGCCGGCCATGAGAACTTGGTTGAGCTAGGTCAAAAGATCTGGCGTGGCGGTTTGCCTGACCGCAACGTCCCGGCTTGCGCGGCGTGCCATTCTGCCAATGGCGCGGGCATCCCTGGCCAGTACCCCCGTTTGTCGGGGCAGTTCCCCGTATATATCGAAGAGCAGCTGAAGCTTTTCCGCAGCGGCGACCGCAAGAACGACGTCATGCACGCCATCGCGGACCGCATGTCGGATGCCGACATCAAGGCGGTGTCGGATTACGCGGCTGGCCTTCGGTAAGCAATTGGCCGCAACGTGCGCGGCCGGTCCGCGTTGATGCAACTTGCGCGCGCCGGAACCTCGTTCCGACTCGCACTGTCTATGAGGGGGGTAGCCGATAGCGCGGCCCCCCTTTTTTCATGAATTCGACCCGAACCCACTCCCGCCCCTCTCTGCGCAG
The DNA here is from genome assembly GCF_019091095.1 of Achromobacter sp. GbtcB20. Lineage (NCBI taxonomy): Bacteria > Pseudomonadati > Pseudomonadota > Betaproteobacteria > Burkholderiales > Alcaligenaceae > Achromobacter > Achromobacter sp. GbtcB20. The sequence goes on from NZ_JAGXJZ010000009.1 coordinate 34,639, forward strand.
CCTGCCAGGCGATCTCTTTGAACTTCTGGGTTCGATGCGTTTTGCCGTCAGCCTGCTGATGTTCATCTGCGTGGCCAGCCTGGTGGGTACGGTGCTGCAGCAGAACCGATCGTCCAACAATTACATCGACCAGTTCGGGCCGTTCTGGTTCGAGGTCTTTGACAAGTTCTCCATCTGGCACGTCTACAACAGCTGGTGGTTCCTGCTGATCATGGGCTTTCTGGTCGTATCGACCTCGGTGTGCCTGATCCGAAATGCCCCCAAGATGCTTCGCGACGCGCGATCGTTTCGCGAGCACGTGCGCGAAGGCAGCCTGCGCGCCTTTCCGCATCGCGTAGAGACCACCGAGCCCACCGGCGTGCCGCAGACGGTGACCGGCCTGAAGGCGCTGCTGGGCCGCATGGGTTACGCGGTGCGCGTGCGCGAGGCCCAGGATGGCGTTCTGCTGGCCGCCAAGAAGGGCAGTGCCAACCGGCTGGGCTATGTGTTCGCCCACGCCGCCATGGTCATCATCTGTATCGGCGGCCTGCTCGACAGCGAACTGCCGGTGCGCCTGCAGGTCATGTTCGGCGGCAAGCAACCCATCGTCGAAAACATGCTGATTTCCGAGGTGCCTGAAAGCGGGCGCCTGTCGGTCAACAACCCGAGCTTTCGCGCAAGCGTCCTGGTGCCCGAGGGCGGACAGGCCAGCACCGCGGTCGTGATGGTGGGCGATGGCGCGCTGGTGCAGCCCATGCCTTTCACGCTCAAGCTCAAGAAGTTCATCGTCGACTACTACTCCACCGGCATGCCCAGCCGCTTTGCCAGCGAAGTCGAGGTCACGGATCCGGACACGGGCAAGACCTTCGACTCGACCATCGAAGTGAACGAGCCGCTGCGCTTCAAGGGCATGACGGTGTATCAGTCGAGCTTTGACGACGGCGGCAGTACAGTCGTGCTCAAGGGGTACCCGCTGGTGGGCGTCAACGACGCGACCTTCTCGGTCGACGGCACGGTGGGCAAGACCAGCGAGCTGACGGCGCAAACGGCCAAGGGCCCGCGCAGCATGGGCATCGAGGTCACGGCCATGCGTCCGATCAACGTCGAAGACCTGACCCGCGGCGACCCCAAGGGCGCCGACCAGAGCTTTGCCGAACATGTGGCCTCGGTCGCGGGCAGCGCGGCCGGCAAGAAGAACGAAAATCTGCGCAACGTGGGGCCCAGCGTCGAATACAAGCTGATCGACGATGCGGGTCAGGCGCATGAGTTCCAGAACTACATGCTGCCCGTCGAACTGGACGGCGCGGCCGTGTTCCTGGCCGGCGTGCGCAACAACGCCGGCGAGCCCTTCCGCTATCTGCGCATCCCGGCCGACGACGACAGCTCCATCGCCGAATTCATGCGTCTGCGCGCCACGCTGGCCGATCCGGCCGCGCGCAAGGAAGCCGCCCGCCGGTTCGCCGAGCGCAACAGCCCATCGGGCGCCGATCGCCAGCCGCTGGAAACCGCGGCCGAACGTGCGCTGGACACCTTTGCCGCCGGCGGCCTGCAGGCCGTCGCGGCGTTCCTGCAAGCCAATACCCCCGCCGCCGATCTGGAGCGCGCCGCCGATGTCGTGATTCGCCTGATCGGCGCCAGCATGAACGAATTGCGCGCCATCGCGCGCGAACGCGCCGGTCAGCAGCCGGTGGCCGTCGATGGTCCGGAAGGCGAGCGCGCGGCAGTATGGTCGCGCCTGGCCGTGGCCGCGTTGTCCGACCTGACCGTCTATCCCGCACCCGTGTTCCTGTCGCTGGCCGACTTCAATCACGTGCAGGCCAGCGTCTTCCAGGTCAGCCGCACGCCGGGCAAGAACACCGTCTATCTGGGCAGCCTGTTGCTGGTCCTGGGCGTGTTTTCGATGTTCTATATCCGCGACCGCCGCGTCTGGATCTGGGTCAAACCGCAAGACGGCGGCAGCAGCGTCCTGGCGGCCATGACGTCACAGAAGCGTACACTTGACTTCAATCAAGAGTTCGAACGCTTCAAGCAGGCGCTGCTGCGCCAGAAAAAAGGGTCTTAAGGTTATTTATGTCCACCACGACCACCACGCCACCCCCGTCGCCTGAATCGCTTTGGCAGGACGCCTTGTCCGAAACCGGCGACAGCCGCGCGCAACGCGGAAAGCCCGACTGGACTGACATCGTCTTCTTTCTGCTGCTGGCGGTGGGGGCAGGTTTCGCGCTGACCCGCTACGGGCACGCGATGGACTATTACGAGAAGATCATCCTGTGCGGCACGGTGCCGGCGGTGGCCTGGCTGGGCTGGTTGTGGCGTCCACTGCGCCGTTTGATGATCGCCTGTGCGATCTCCGCGGGCTTCGCGCTGATGCTGTACGGCAACGATCTGGCTCGCGCCGAGCAGGTGTTCTTCCTGAAGTACCTGTTTTCCTCGCAGTCCGCGATCCTGTGGATGAGCGCGCTGTTTGCGCTGTCGATGGTGTGCTACTGGATCGGCCTGTTCAGCCCGACCGCCGCCTGGCTGGGCACGGCGCTGAGCTGGGGCGCGGTGTTCGCGGGTGTCACGGGCTTGCTCGTGCGCTGGCGCGAGGGCCATCTGATGGGTCCGGACCTGGGGCATATCCCGGTCAGCAACCTGTACGAAGTCTTCGTCCTGTTTTCGCTCATCACCGCGCTCTTCTACCTGTACTACGAACGTAAGTACGCCACGCGCGCGCTCGGCGGCTTCGTGATGCTGGTGGTGACCTCGGCCGTCGTGTTCCTGCTCTGGTATTCGTTCACGCGCGACGCGGGACAGATCCAGCCGCTGGTGCCTGCGCTCAAGAGCTGGTGGATGAAACTGCACGTGCCGGCCAACTTCATCGGCTACGGCACGTTCTCGCTGGCGGCGATGGTGGGCTTCGCATACCTGGTCAAGCAGCATGGCCACACGACCTCGTGGGCCAAGCTTGCGCCGCTGTTCATCCTGGGCGTGTTGCTGTGCGCCGAGCCCATGGTGTTTCGCACCGATGGGCTTTCCGCGACCTGGATGTTGTACTTCGGCGTGGGCGCCGTGATCGTGGGCGCCATCCTGCTGGGCCGCCGCCGTATTGCGGACGCGCTGCCGTCGCTGGAAGTGCTGGACGACATCATGTATCGCGCCATCGCGATCGGGTTTGCCTTCTTTACCGTCGCCACCATCCTGGGTGCGCTGTGGGCGGCCGATGCGTGGGGCGCGTATTGGCAGTGGGACCCCAAGGAAACCTGGGCGCTGATCGTCTGGCTGAACTACGCGGCATGGCTGCACATGCGCCTCATCAAGGGCCTGCGTGGCGCCATGGCGGCCTACTGGGCGCTGTTGGGCCTGCTGATCACGGGCTTTGCCTTCCTGGGCGTGAACATGTTCCTGTCGGGCCTGCACTCGTACGGCCAGCTCTAGGCCCGCGCCCACGCGGTGTACAAAAAAGGCCCCTGCATGCAGGGGCCTTCGTGTTTTACGGCGCGCTGATTCAGGGAAGCAGCGATTCGCCGCGGAGCTGATCGGCCAGCGTTTCGCGCTGGCGCACGACATAGTATTTGTCACCGTCGACCATGACCTCGGCCGGGCGGCCGCGCGAGTTGTAGTTGCTGGCCATGGTCATGCCGTAGGCGCCGGCCGATTCCACCGCCAGCACGTCGCCTTGGCGGATGGCCAGCAGGCGCTGCTTTGCCAGCCAGTCGGCGCTTTCGCAGACGGGGCCGACGATGTCGTACTCGGCGGTGTCGCCGGCGCGCGGGTGCAGGGGCTGCACGCCGTGAAAGGCCTCGTAGAGCGCCGGGCGCAGCAGGTCGTTCATGGCCGCGTCGACGATGGCGAAATTGCGGGCTTCGGCGTGCTTGATGTATTGGACGGTGGTGAGCAGCATGCCGGCATTGCCGACGAGCGAGCGTCCCGGTTCCAGGACCAGATGCAGATGCCCCTGGCCGCGCGCGTTCAGCCGCTCGAAGACGCGGTCCAGCAGGGCGCGTGGCGATGGGGGCGTTTCGTCCTGGTAGCGGATGCCCAGTCCGCCGCCCAAGTCCAGGTGTTCGATGCGGATGCCCGCCTGTTCCAGGCTTTCGATCAGGTCCAGCAGCTTTTCCAGCGCGTCGAAGTAGGGACTGATATCGGTCAGCTGCGAGCCGATATGGCAGTCCACGCCGACGATACGTAGGCCGGGCAGCGACTGCGCGGTGCGGTAGGCAGCCAGCGCCTGCCCGATGGCGATGCCGAACTTGTTTTCTTTCAGGCCGGTCGAGATATAAGGGTGTGTGCGGGCGTCCACGTCCGGATTCACGCGCAGCGATACCGGGGCGCGCACGCCCATGTTTGCCGCGACGTCCGACAGGCGATGCAGTTCGTCCACCGATTCGACGTTGAAGCACTTCACGCCGGCGAGGAGGGCGTCGCGCATTTCCCAGGCCTGCTTGCCGACGCCCGAGAACACGATTCGACATGCGTCCGCGCCCGCAGCGAGCGCGCGATGCAGTTCACCGCCCGACACGATGTCAAAGCCGGCGCCCAACCGGGCGAATTCGCCCAGCACCGCCAGGTTGGAATTGGCCTTCATCCCGTAGCAGACTAATACCGGACGCTGGCCGATGGCGCTGCAATAGGATTGCCACGCGGCTTTCAGCGCCGCGCGGGAGTAGACGTAAAGGGGCGTTCCCAACCGTTCGGCCAGATGGTCAAGCGGCACATCCTCGGCGTACAACACATTATTGCGGTACTGGAAGTAAGGATGGCCGGCCAATTCTGGCGGGGTGGGGAACGGGGGCGTCATGGGAGGGACGGGGCCGGAGGGATTTGCGCAGGCGGCGGTGTTTGCTGCGTGCGGGCCGGCGCCTTGCCTTCAGGGGGCGGGGGCATGAAGAGCGGCCCCTTGTACCCGCAGGCCGCCACGATGCCGGTCGCCAGGAGCGTGGCTACAATGCGAAGAGCCATGCGGCTGTATGCCAATTGGAACACTGGGAACTCCGTAATTCTTGCAGGCTCGATTATGACCGAAACCGAATTTCTTGCGTTGATCGACCAGGTGCTGGACAGCATCGAAAGCCAGGCCGATGACTGGGCGGCTTCGCTCGACGTCGATGTGGAAACCAGCCGCAGCGGCAATGTGCTGACCATGGTTTTCGAGGACAACACCCACGTCGTGGTGAACAGCCAGGCTGCCATGCAGGAGCTGTGGGTCGCCGCGCGCAGCGGCGGCTTTCACTACCGCTACGATGGCCAGCACTGGAACGATACCCGGGGCGGACCGCAGTTGCCGGACGCCCTGTCCCAGATCTGCTCGGCTGCCGCCGGCGTCCCCGTGACGATCCGGCTGTAAAAAAAGGCCGGCCCGATGGGCCGGCCTTTCTGCATCAGAAGGGAATCTTCTGCGACCAGGGCGTGGCGGTCTGCGTGCCCACGCCCGGCGCGACCTTGATCCGGGTGTCTTCGCCGGAGCCGCTGGTGAGGCCGTTCAGGAATTCACCCAGCGTGTCGGCTTCCGGCAGTCCCAGACGGGCCACTGCTTGTCCCGGCGGGAACTCGGAGAAGTAGAACTCGCCGTTTTCCACGAGCAGGCCGTCCGGACGCGGGCGCTGCTTTTCTTCCGGCACGCCCTTGAGCACGCTCTGCATGTAATCCACCCAGATCGGCATGGCCACGCCGCCGCCGGTTTCGCGCGAACCCAGCGACTTGGGCTGGTCAAAGCCCAGCCAGGCGGTCGCGGCCAGCGTGGGCGTATAGCCCGAGAACCAGGCGTCCACGGATTCGTTGGTCGTGCCCGTCTTGCCGGCGATGTCGCCGCGCTTGAGCAATGCACGCGCACGCGCCGCAGTGCCGTACGTGGTGACGCCGCGCAGGATGTCGTCCATGACCCAGGCGGTGCGCGGGTCGATGGCGCGGGCTGCGGCGTCGCCAGCGACAACCGGCTTGGACTGCATGATGACCTTGCCGCTGCTGTCGGTGACGCGGTCGATCAGGTAGGGCGTGACGCGGTAGCCGCCATTGGCGAACACCGAGAAGGCGCCTGCCAGCTGCAGCGGCGTGACCGAGCCGGCGCCCAGCGCCAGCGGCAGCACGGCCGGCTGGCGCGCCTTGTCAAAGCCGAAGCGGGTGAGGTAGTCCTGCGCGTACTGCGGACCGATGGCCTGCAGGATGCGGATCGACACCATGTTCTTGGACTTGTACAGGCCCTGACGCAGCGTCAGCATGGGCTCGTACTGGTTGCCGTAGTTCTTGGGGTTCCAGGCCTTGGAGCCGGTTTGCGCGGCGGTCAGCTCGAACGGCTGGTCCGAGATCTGCGTGCCCGGCGTCAGGCCGCGTTCCAGCGAGGCGGCGTAGATGAAGGGCTTGATGTTCGAGCCCGGCTGGCGCCATGCCTGCGTCACACGGTTGAAGTTGCCGCGGTAGAAATCAAAGCCGCCGACCATGGCGCGGATGGCGCCGTCCTGCGGCGACAACGCCACGAAGGCCGCCTGCACCGAAGGCATGTTGATGATTTCCCAGTTGTCGCCGAACTTGCGGATGTAGACCACGGAACCGCGCTTGATGCGCTGTTCCGGTTTGGCCTTGTCGTTCAGCGCGCGGGCCACCACGCCCAGCACCTTCTTGTCCGTGACGGTGATGATTTCACGCGAGCTGCGCGCCAGCTTCACTTCGGTGGGGCTGGCCGACAGCACCACTGCGGTCAGCAGGTCGCCGCTGTCGGAGAACTTGTCGAACACGCCATCCAGGAATTCGTCCAGCGCGGCGGGGTTGTTCTCGGTGCCCGGGGGCAGGTCGAGCTGCTCTTCCGGCCCGGGATAGGGCGCGCGGCGCGTGTATTCCAGCACGCCTTCGCGCACGGCGCGGTAGGCGGCTTCCTGGTCCTTGGACTGCACGGTCGTGTAGATGTTGATGCCGCGCGAATAGACGTTGTCCTGGTACACGTTGTAGAGCAGCTGGCGCGCCAGCTCGGCCACGTACTCGCCATGGATGGAATAGCCGCCGGCCGGCGTGCCTTCCGCGGACTTCATGACGATCGGCTGCGCCATCGCCTGCTTGTATTCCGGTTCGGTCAGGTAGCCCAGCGAATGCATGCGGCCCAGCACGTAGCGCTGGCGCAGTTCGGCGCGGGGGCGGTTGGCGATGGGATTGAAGCGCGAGGGCGCCTTCGGAATGCCGGCCAGCATGGCGGCTTCGGCCGGCGTGACTTCCGACAGCGGCTTGCCGAAATACGTGCGCGAGGCGGCCGCAAAGCCGTAGGCACGGTGGCCCAGGTAGATCTGGTTCATGTAGAGCTCGAGGATCTGGTCCTTGGTGAGCTCGGATTCAATCTTGAATGTCAGCAGCAGTTCGTAGAACTTGCGCGAGTAGGTCTTTTCGGACGACAGGTAGAAGTTACGCGCGACCTGCATCGTGATCGTGCTGGCCCCCTGCGTCTTGGACATGCTGATCAGGTTGGTCAGGCCGGCGCGCACCACGCCCATCCAGTCGATGCCGCCGTGCTGGTAGAAGCGGTCGTCCTCGGCCGCCAGCACCGCGGACTTCATGACGTCCGGGATTTCGTTAAAGCGCAGCACGTTGCGGCGTTCTTCGCCGAACTCGCCGATCAGGACGCGGTCTGCGGTGTACACGCGCAGCGGCACCCGCGGCCGGTAGTCCGTCATGGCGTTCAGGTCGGGCAGGTTGGGCCACGCGAGCGCCAGCGCCATGCCCGCGAGCAACACACCGCACAGGAACAGGCCGGCGAAAAGAATGCCGGTTTTTACGAAGAACCGCAGTATCGGGGAGCCGCTGCTGGCGGGCTTGTCTTTCTTGGAGGAATTCTGGGGCTTGCTCATCGCGGCGATTTTACGGGTATCTCCGGTCCCGCCTTATCGCGGGGGATCGGTTTCTGTAACAAAATAGGTCAGTGTGGTGCGCGGGCAACTGCGGCAAATGTGATAATGCCGGCATGAACTTTGCCGCTAACTCATGTCCGGAGGCAGCCCCGGACCCGGCGCGCGCCGACGCAGCGCCTGAAAGCCAGCCCTGCGCCGTCGAGTGCACGGGCAAGACCGTGTCGTTGCCGCACGACCTGCCGGTATTCTTGGTCGGAATGATGGGCGCGGGCAAGACAACCATAGGCCGTAGCCTGGCGCGTGCGCTGGGGCGCGACTTTATGGATCTGGATCATGAGCTCGAGGCGCGTTGCGGCGTACGGGTGCCGGTAATCTTCGAAATCGAGGGCGAAGCCGGTTTTCGTCGCCGAGAGTCCGCCGCCTTGGAAGAGTGTACCCAACGGCGCAACATAATTCTTGCCACCGGCGGCGGCGCCATTCTGGCCCCCGAAAACCGGGAGCTCTTGCGTCAGCGCGGGATTGTCGTCTATCTGAGGGCCAGCGTGGATGAATTGTTCCGCCGGACCTGCCGCGACCGTAACCGGCCCCTGTTGGCCACTGCCGATCCGCGCGGCACGCTGCGCGACCTGATGACCCGGCGCGAGCCGCTATACAAGGAAGTGGCCGACCTGGTGGTGGAAACGGGGTCCATGCCCATCCACACCCTGGTCAAGGCGCTGCTGCCGCAATTACAAGCTTTCGAGAAGCGCATATGAACGTTGTTGACGTCGACACCCCGGGTGGAAGCTATCCGATCCACATCGGACCTGGCCGCCTGGATTCCCTGGATCAATGCATTCCCGCGGATGCGACCGCGATCGCCGTGGTCACCAACCCCACGGTGGCGGCCCTGTACGGCGAGCGCGCTGAAGCGGCGCTGGCGCGCACGGGCAAGCGCGTGCTGCGCATTGAACTGCCTGACGGCGAAGCCTACAAAGACTGGCAGTCTCTTAACCTGATCTTCGACGCGCTGCTCGGCAACCGCCTGGACCGCCGGTGCGTGCTGGTTGCGCTGGGCGGCGGCGTCATCGGCGACATGACCGGCTTTGCCGCGGCCGTGTACATGCGCGGCGTGCGCTTCCTGCAGGTGCCCACGACGCTGCTGGCGCAGGTGGACTCGTCGGTGGGCGGCAAGACCGCCGTGAACCACCCGCTGGGCAAGAACATGATCGGCGCGTTCTATCAGCCGATCGCGGTGGAAATCGACACCGATGTGCTGAACACCTTGCCCGCGCGCGAGGTCTCGGCCGGCCTGGCCGAAGTCATCAAGTACGGCCTCATCCTGGATCCGGCGTTCTGGAGCTGGTGCGAGGACAACGCGCAGAAGCTACGTGCGCTGGACGGCGACGCCGTGGCCTACGCGATCCGCCGCTCGTGCGAACTGAAGGCGCAGGTGGTGGGCAAGGACGAGCGCGAATCCGGGTTGCGCGCCATCCTGAACCTGGGCCACACATTTGGCCACGCCATCGAGTCGGGTCTGGGCTACGGCGCCTGGCTGCACGGCGAGGCAGTGGGTTGCGGCATGGTGCAGGCAGCCGAGCTGTCGGCCGATGTGGCGGGCTTCGATCGCGCCGACGTGGCGCGTGTGCGTGCGCTGGTGCAGGCCATCGGGTGCCCGGTCGTCGCGCCCGACCTGGGTGCGGACCGCTGGCTGGACCTGATGCAGGTGGACAAGAAAACGGAAGGTGGCTCGATCCGCTACGTGCTCATGCCGCGCATCGGCGAGGCCGTGATGCGGCCGGCGCCGGACGATGCGGTGCGCGCCGTGCTGGCCCGAACTACCCAGTAAACGCAGTGATGGACGGTGTTGCAGATGAATGAACTGGCTTCCTATGCTTCTCACCCGTCCCGATCGCGCGGCCGGACCCACGCCGAGCCGCCGCCGGAAAACCGCACGGAGTTTCAGCGCGACCGCGATCGCATCGTGCATTCCAGCGCCTTCCGGCGTCTGGAATACAAGACGCAGGTCTTCGTCAACCATGAAGGCGACCTGTTTCGCACACGCCTGACGCATAGTCTGGAAGTGGCCCAGATCGCGCGCACGCTGGCGCGCAGCATGGGGCTGTCCGAAGACCTGACCGAAGCCATCTCGCTGGCGCATGACCTGGGCCACACGCCGTTCGGCCACGCCGGGCAGGACGAGCTCAATGCCTGCATGCGCGAACTGGCGCCGCAGGCGGGCGGCTTCGAACACAACCTGCAAAGCCTGCGCGTGGTGGACGAGCTTGAAGAACGCTATGCCGACTTCAACGGCCTGAACTTGTGCTTCGAGACGCGCGAGGGCATCCTCAAGCATTGCTCGGTCGCCCATGCACGGATGCTGGGGGAGGTCGGCGAACGGTTCCTGAACCGCACGCAGCCGTCGCTGGAGGCGCAGCTTGCCAATCTGGCCGACGAGATCGCGTACAACAACCACGACGTCGACGACGGTTTGCGCTCGGGGTTGATCACGCTGGATCAGTTGAAGGACGTGTCGATTTTCGAGCGCCACCATGCGTATGTGCTGGACCGCTATCCCGGGCTGGCGCCGCGGCGCGCGGTGGCCGAAACGATACGCCGAATGATCAACACGCTGATCGTCGATCTGACCCGCACGTCGCTGGCGCGCATCCGCGACGCGGCGCCGGCCAGCGCGGACGATGTGCGGCGCTCGCCACCGCTGGCGGGTTTCTCCGACGATATCCGCCGCGAAGCGGACACGCTGAAGAAATTCCTGTTCGACAACCTGTACCGGCACTACCGCGTGCTGCGCATGACGAGCAAGGCGCGCCGCATCGTGCGCGAGCTGTTTGCGGCCTTTCTGGACGATCCGCGCCTCTTGCCGCCCGATTACCGCCGCGAGCAGTTCAACGATCAGGCCCGCGCCATCGCCGACTACATCGCCGGCATGACCGACCGCTACGCCATCCGCGAACACAAGCGGCTGTTCGACATGGCGTAGCCGCGCCGCGGGCAAGCCCGTCGTCAGCGGTGTTTGCGGTAGGGTTCGTCCGCGTCGACGAAGGTGGCTTCGGCCAGCGCGTCCCGCGTCCACTCCTGCATGGCGGGCAGCGCCAGCACGGCATCCATGTACTCGCGCACGGGGCCTGCGGCCGCGATGCCGTAGGTCGTGAAGCGCGAGACCACCGGCGCGAAGAACGCGTCGGCAATCGAAAACGCGCCAAACAGGAAGGGGCCGCCCTGGCCGAACTGCCCACGCGTTTCCTGCCAGATGGCCTGCACGCGCGCCACGTCCGCGCGCGCCGCTTCCGGAAATTCGATGCCCGGCAAGTGGGCTTCGACGTTCATTGGCATGGCCTGGCGCAGTGCGCCAAAGCCGCTGTGCATCTGCGCGGCCAGCGAACGCGCCCGCGCGCGTGCCTTGGCGTCCTGTGGCCACAAGGCGGCCTCGGGGTGGCGCTCGGCGGCGTACTCGCAGATGGCCAGCGAATCCCACACGGCAAAGTCGCCGTCCAGCAGCACAGGCACGAGGCCTGCGGGCGACACCTGCGCCACCCGCTCTGAAAACGCCTCGGTGAACAGGCCGACCTTCTGCTCCGCGAATGCGATGCCGGCGGCGCGCAGGGCGATCCACGGACGCATGGACCAGGAAGAGTAGTTCTTGTTGCCGATGATGAGGGTGTACATGCTGGCGTTTCCTATGCAGATAGGGAAGGTTCAGTCGGCCGGCTTGCGGCGCAGTAGCTTGCCCAGGTACTGGCCGGTGTGGCTGGCCTTGGCCGCCGCAACCGTCTCCGGCGTGCCTTGCGCCACGACACGGCCGCCGCCGTCACCGCCCTCGGGGCCCATGTCGACCAGCCAATCCGCGGTCTTGATGACGTCCAGGTTGTGCTCGATGATGAGCACGGTATTGCCGGCGTCCACCAATTGATTGAGCACCTGCAGCAGCAGCTCGATGTCGCGAAAGTGCAGGCCCGTGGTCGGTTCGTCCAGGATGTACAGCGTGCGGCCGGTGCTGCGGCGCGACAGCTCCTGCGACAGCTTCACGCGCTGCGCTTCACCGCCGGACAGCGTGGTCGCGCTTTGCCCCAGGCGGATATACGACAGGCCCACGTCGATGAGCGTGTGCAGCTTGCGCGAGATGGCGGGCACCGATTCGAAGTACTCGAGCGCCTGCTCCACGGTCAGGTCCAGCACTTCGCTGATGTTGCGGCCGCGGTAGCGGATTTCGAGCGTCTCGCGGTTGTAGCGCTTGCCGTGGCAGACGTCGCAAGGCACATACATGTCCGGCAGGAAATGCATCTCGACCTTGACCACACCGTCGCCCTGGCAGGCTTCGCACCGGCCGCCCTTCACGTTGAAGCTGAAACGGCCCGGATCGTAGCCGCGCGTGCGCGCTTCCGGCACACCCGCGAATAGCTCGCGGATGGGTGTGAACAGGCCCGTATAGGTGGCCGGGTTGCTGCGCGGCGTGCGCCCGATGGGGCTTTGATCGACGCTGATGATCTTGTCGAAGTTCTCCAGCCCCTGCATCGACACGTAGGGGGCGGGCTCGCTCTGCGCGTGGTGCAGCTGGCGCGATACGGCCACGGCCAGCGTATCGTTGATGAGCGTGGATTTGCCCGAACCGGACACGCCCGTCACGCACACGAGACGGCCAGCCGGCACACGCAGTTCGACGTTCTTGAGGTTGTTGCCGGTGGCGCCGGTCAGCGTCAACCACGGCAGTTCGTCGTCGACGGGACGGCGCTTCGGGATGGCGATGGCGCGCGCGCCGCTCAGGTACTGCCCCGTCAGCGAATTGGGATCGCGCTGCACGGTCTCGGGGTCGCCCTGGGCGACGACTTCGCCGCCGTGTTCGCCGGCGCCGGGGCCCATGTCCACCACCCAGTCGGCCATGCGGATCATGTCTTCGTCGTGCTCGACGACGATGACGCTGTTGCCCAGATCGCGCAGATGTTGCAGCGTGCCGATCAGGCGGTCGTTGTCGCGTTGGTGCAGGCCGATGGAGGGCTCGTCCAGCACGTACATCACGCCCGTCAAGCCCGAACCGATCTGGCTGGCCAGACGAATGCGCTGCGCTTCGCCGCCGGAGATCGTGTCCGCGCTGCGGTCCAGCGACAGATAGTTCAGGCCCACGTTGTTCAGGAAGCTGAGCCGCGCCTCGATCTCGCGCACGATACGCTGCGCGATCTCCTGTTTGGCGCCGGTCAGGTTCAGATTGCGGAACCATTCCAGGCAGCTGGACAGCGGCATGGACTCGACTTCATAGATGGCCTGGCCGTGGCGCTCGCCGCCGCGCGGGTCGTGCCCGATGAGCACGTTGCGCGCTTCGGGGCGCAGCCGCGAGCCCGCGCAGTCGGGGCAGGTCTTGATGTTGCGGTACTTGCCCAGTTCCTCGCGCACCGTCGCTGAGTCCGTTTCGCGCCACCGGCGCTCCAGGTTCGGGATGACGCCTTCGAACGTATGGCGCTTGACGGTGCTGCGGCCTTTTTCGTTCAGGTACAGGAACGAGATCTCTTCTTCGCCGGACCCGTACAGGACCTTGTCGCGCAGCGCCTCGGGCAGCTCCTCGAAGGGCGCCTCGATGTCGAATTCGTAATGGGCGGCCAGGCTGGTCAGCAGCGAGTGCGTGAACGCATTGCGGCGGTCCCAGCCGCGGATCGCGCCGGCGGCCAGGCTCAGTTCCGGAAAGGCGACGACCCGCTTCGGATCGAAGAAGCCCACCTGGCCGATGCCGTCGCAGCTGGGGCAGGCGCCCATCGGATTGTTGAAACTGAACAGGCGTGGCTCCAGCTCGGGCAGGCTGTGGCTGCACACCGGGCAGGCGTAGCGGCTGGAGAAGACCTGCTCGCGCTCGTTGTCCATGTCCAGCGCCAGGGCGCGGCCTTCTGCAAGCTGCAGGGCGGTTTCGAAGCTCTCGGCCAGGCGCTGCTTGCTCTCGGGCCGGATGCGCAGGCGGTCGATGACGACGTCGATGTCGTGCTTCTCAGTCTTTTTCAGCGGCCCCATGCCGTCGATTTCCAACATCTGGCCGTCGACGCGCAGGCGCACATAGCCCTGCGCCTGCAGGCTGGCGCATTCGTCCTCGAAGCTGCCCTTCTTGCCGCGCGCGATGGGGGCCAGCACGGCCAGCCGCGTCTCGGGCGTCCAGCCCAGCACCGCGTCGACCATCTGGCTGACGCTCTGGGCCTGCAGCGGCAGGCCGTGATCGGGGCAGTAGGGCGTGCCCACCCGCGCGTAGAGCAGGCGCAGGTAGTCGTGGATCTCGGTGATGGTGCCGACCGTGGAGCGGGGATTGTGTCCCGCGGCCTTCTGCTCGATCGAGATGGCCGGCGACAGCCCCTCGATGAGATCCACGTCAGGCTTGTCCATCAGTTGCAGGAACTGGCGGGCGTAGGCGGAAAGACTTTCCACATAGCGCCGTTGGCCCTCCGCGTACAGCGTGTCGAACGCCAGCGAGGATTTGCCGGACCCGGACAGACCTGTGACCACCACCAGCTTGTGGCGCGGCAGGTCCAGCGAGACGTTCTTGAGATTGTGGGTGCGGGCACCCCGGATGCGTATGCTCACGTCTGTATGGGTAACGTCCAGTTGCGTCGAAGACGCCTTTGATCCCGCGCACCCTTTGGGCGCATTTAAGCGGTTTCAAAGGCCAACTTGGTACTATAGCGCGCCGAATCCCCTCGCGTTCAAGGTCCTCCATCTGGTGGGACGGAACCGGGGCCGGCGCCGCACCGCCAGAATCAGACCGTGAGCGTATGACGTCAGATGCATGCGCGCCGCCCTAGTCATCGTTGAAATTTCCGCATGCCGGCAGACACCAAACTGAAATTGACCCCTTCCGAGCGCCGCGCCAGCGTGGCCTTGGCCGGCCTGTTTGCCGCGCGGATGCTGGGACTGTTCCTGTTGCTGCCGGTCTTTGCAGTGGCCGCAAGCGGCATGCCGGGCGGCGACGATCCCGCCCGCGTCGGCCTCGCCTTGGGGATGTACGGGCTGACCCAGGCTTTCATGCAGATTCCCTTTGGCCTCGCGTCCGACCGGTGGGGGCGCCGCCCCGTGGTGCTTTTCGGGCTGCTGCTATTCGTCATCGGCAGCGTCGTCTGTGCGCAGGCGACCGATGTGTTCTGGATCACGATCGGCCGCGCCATCCAGGGGGCGGGGGCCATTTCCGCGGCCGTCACCGCCTGGCTGGCCGACGCCACCCGCGACGAGGTGCGCACGCGCGCCATGGCGATGGTGGGCGGATCGATCGGCCTGTCGTTCGCCGTATCGCTGGTGCTTTCGCCCGTGCTGGTGGGCTGGTGGGGGCTGTCGGGACTGTTCTGGACGATCGCCTGCCTGGGCGTCGTCTGCCTGGCCGTGGCGCGCTGGGTGGTGCCGGTGGTGCCTCGCACGCAGGCCCGCACCATGCAGGCGGCCAGGCCGCGCGAGGTCCTGACCCATCGTGACCTGCTCCGGCTGAATTTCGGCGTGTTCGTGCTGCATCTGATCCAGGTGTCGCTCTTTGTCGTGGTGCCGGCGCTGCTGGCCAAGGTCGGGGGGCTGGACGCGCGCGACCTCTGGAAGGTCTACCTGCCGGTCATCCTGGTGTCTTTCGTTCTGATGGTGCCGGTGGTGTTCGTCGCGGAAAAGCGGCGCGCGCACCGCGGCGCGCTGCGGGCGTCGGTGGCCGGGCTGGTGCTGGTGTGCGCGCTGCTGCCGGCCGCCAGTCACGGCTTCTACACGCTGGCCATCGCCCTGACCGGCTTTTTCGTCGCCTTCAACGTGCTGGAGGCTTTGCAGCCCTCGCTCGTGTCGCGCGTGGCGCCGGCGGCCTACAAGGGGCTGGCGCTGGGCTTTTACAACACGGCGCAGGCGGCAGGGCTGTTTGCGGGCGGAGCCCTGGGCGGATGGCTGGCCGCGCATTCGGGCGCCAGCGCGGTGTTCGTGGCCGCGGCGGTGCTGTCGGCGATCTGGCTGGCGGTCACCTGGGCGCTGCGGCCTCTGGCGTGATCGCTGGGACTTTCCCGCAGCGTGAGGAAAGTCGCCGATCTGGTCGCAAACGGCGTCCAACAGCGTCGAAATGGTTTGCCAGCGGTGATCGATTTGTCACCGAACCCGTTTGGCGCGGCGAGCGCTTTCGTCGATAATACGCATCAACACAGGCTTCACCTGAGCAATCGCCGGTCATCGCTTCGCTGACCGGCGACTTTCATGAAGCCGGTCTTCAACATCGCTTTTTTATGTTGTTGCCGGCGCGCTCGCGGCAACGCGAATCGCAGGCTGTCAACAACAGAGGGACATCGGCATGGCATCGGTTAACAAAGTCATACTCGTGGGCAATCTGGGTCGCGACCCGGAAGTCCGCTACAGCCCCGACGGGGCCGCAATCTGCAACATGTCGATCGCCACGACCTCGTCCTGGAAGGACAAGGCCAGCGGCGAAAAGCGCGAAGAAACCGAATGGCACCGCGTCGTCATGTACAACCGCCTGGCTGAAATCGCCGGCGAATACCTGAAGAAGGGCCGCTCGGTCTACATCGAAGGCCGCCTCAAGACGCGCAAGTGGCAAGACAAGGACACCGGCGCCGACCGCTACAGCACCGAAATCGTCGCTGACCAGATGCAAATGCTGGGTGGCCGCGAAGATGGCGGCGGCGGTGGCGGCAGCTACGGTGGCGGTGGCGGCTACGACGACGCCCCGCGCCAGCAACGCGCCGCCCCGGCGCAGCGCCCCGCGCCCCAGCAGCGCCCGGCGGCTCCCGCAGCGGCCCCGGCCAGCAGCGGCGCCAATCTGGCGGACATGGACGACGATATTCCGTTCTGAGCGAATTTCAATTCGGCCAAAAATGGCGGACCTTCGGGTCCGCCATTTTTTTCGTCTCGAAGGGCGGGCGGAGAGGTCTACGAACTTGCTTACCTGCATCTCGGGTATCAACCATGCTGTGTAGCGGTTGAATTTCACGCATTCCGATTAAGTTCTGCCACCAAGTCTGGACTTCACCGGTTTTGGTGGAACAAAAATGTGCGCATCTGCCAGCGGAACGGACCCTCCGCACGACGGCTTACCAGACCTAAATTACATCTATAGCTGCAAGGTAATAATTTCACGGGTTACGCAATGGTTGGTGGATATTGGTAACAATGTGAATTCTATATATGGATTGCGCCGATTGTTTAACTATTCCGGGCTTTGCCTTGTGTCCGGAGCGGCGCTGCCGCTTGCCCCGGACGTGACTCTCTGATAGCCTCTTCGGCGGTCAACCGATTGTTCTGAAAAAATGGTCCGTCACTGGCCTAAAATGCTGCGAAAAAGGAACATCGATAGTGCGCGACAATAACTTGATTAACGCCGCGGCCCGGGAAAACGGTGCTGACGCGCCGGTGACGCCGCGTGGCGATTATCCAAGGGAAATTTTTTGGGGGCGTTTATTCTGCAACTGGAAAACACTGGCAATCGCTGCAGTGTTTGGAGTCGCCTGCGGCGTTGCGGCTTATTTTTTTGTGCCGAAAAAATGGCCGGCGATTCTTATCGTCCGTGTCGGCGATGTCAAAGCAGGACATGACCTAAAACCCGAATTGCTGGAACAGGTCTCGCTGACTTCGGAGTGGATGAAAAGCCACGAATTCGTTGACGCGGTGGTGTCGTCGGCAAATGCTGCGTCGCCCGGCCAGGGTGGCGGCGCATCGCGCGACGCTAAACTCTTTCGTGAGTCGCTGACTGTAAGGCCGATTCCCGGCACCCAACTGCTTAGAGTGGATTACCTGGGATACTCGCACCACCAACTGCAGGTCTATGTCAACGCAATTGAAAAGCAGGTACGCGCGTCTCACGACAAGGTGATGGACGCGCGCCTGGAAGCGCTGATTGACTTACGTAATAAATATGATGGCGAGGTCGCGGCGGAGGGAAGAAAATTTGAGAGCTTGGGCCGCAAGTACAACTACGTTGTGCGGGGTGATCCTGATGTGTCGCTCTGGCTTGCTCCGCAATTAAGAGCCGAAATTTCCCAGAGCGAACTGATGATCGGAATTTTGCGCCGATCCATAGACGAGTTGGATGATCGCATTGCTTTGGCAGGGCACTATTCGGCGGATGTCGCCCAGGCCGAAATCCTTGTGCAGCCGGTATTTCCAAGACTGAGAAATCTGCTGCCTCCGGCGATGTTGCTGGGGATTTTGTGCGGCTTCATCTTTTTGGTTATTCGAGGCAAGACGCGTTTTGTTCTCTTAAAGTAGCAGTGGACGTCTTGACGCGGCGCCTGCGGCATCCTTGACGGCTTGTGGGTTCGTAGCAATGAAGATTGCCTGGAAGGGCTTCGAATGTCAGCCCTAGAGCATCCTTTATGTTACGGAAACTTCCTTTGGTCTATCCGTGAAATTAATCCGACATTCCGTTTACAACCTGCTCGGCCTGGGGCTTCCGCTACTCACCGCAGTATTCAGCATTCCGGTTCTCATCCGCGAATTGGGGGATGCACGGTTTGGGTTGTTGACGCTGATCTGGGCAGTCGTCAGCTACCTGAGCCTGTTTGACCTGGGACTCGGCCGTGCGTTGACGCAGCATCTTGCGGTGATGCTCGAAGGCAAGGAGCGGCGGCGAGTGGGCGCCCTGGTGGTTACCGCCATCGCAGTGATCGCGCTTTTCAGCATCGTTGCGGGCGCCTTGATGGCTGCGGTGGGCCCCTGGGGGCTGGGATTCATCAGCGCCGTGCCGGACCAGGCGGAAGTGCTCAATGCCATCTGGATCATGGCGCTGGCCATGCCCGCTGTCGTGTTGACTGCGGGCTTTCGAGGGATTCTGGAGGCCAGGCACGCATTCGCGGTCATCAATCTGATCAGGCTGCCGATGGGCCTGTTGACCTTTTTGGGGCCTCTGGCCGTGGTGCTTTATGGCCCGCCCCGGCTGGACGTGATAACGATGGTTCTGGCCGGTGGGCGTGTGGTGACGTGCGCATTGCATGCGTGGTACGCGAAGCGCTACCTGCCGGACGATGTGGGGCCCTTCAAGTTCGACAAGTCACTGATTCGGCCGCTATGCAGTTCAGGGGGGTGGATGACAATCAGCAATATCGTCAGCCCCGTCATGAGTTACGCTGATCGATTCATTGTGGGCGCTGTTATCTCGTCGGCCGCCGTTGCTTATTATGTTACGCCGCAAGAGTTGATCACCAAATTGTCGATTCTGCCTGGCGCCTTGACGGCCGTGTTGTTCCCGGCTTTGGCGGCGCAGATTGCCCGGCAAGACAAAGCGGTAATGCCGTTGATAAACAAGGCAGTGGGCTGGATTTTCCTGACCCTGTTGCCCATTACGGTGGCCATCGCGATTTTTGCCAAAGAGCTTTTGACGTTGTGGGTGGGTGAATCCTTTGCGTCGCAAAGCTATGTGCTGCTGCAAATATTCTCGGCTGGCATGTTTATTACCTGTATTGCTCAAATACCCTTCACCGTCATTCAAGGGGCCGGAAAATCGCATTTGACAGCCATATTTCATATGATCGAGGTGCCGCTATTTCTGGGAGCGTTGCTTCTTCTCGCGCGGAATTATGGCTTGACAGGGGCCGCCATCGCGTGGTTTCTCCGTGTCGCGGTTGACGCCATTTTGATGTTCTGGGGCGTCAAGCTTGTGCTGAACCGTTCGATGTTCACCAGTGCGAAACTCCGACTCCTTTCGGTTTCAGGCCTGGCAGTAGTGGGGTTCGTGGGAGCGCTCGTGCCAAGTCCATCCGTCCGTGCCGCCTGGCTGGTTGCGGTTGTCGCATTGGTGCTGTTGATTGCTATGCGCGGCAGCGCGCGTTTCGGCCGTGGGAGCAGGGCATGACTCAGGATATGGCGTTGCCTTACCGTTTCGACACGCGGCTTGCGTTGTTTGTCATCCTGCTTCCGTTCTTTCTGTTGTTTGTCGGCGATATACAGGTGCCCGTTGGCGTAAGCACGATGACCGTCCCGATGGGATTATTCATTGTCCTTCCGCTGCTGCTCACCGCAATTGCGCTTCCCCGGATTGTGATTCCCGCGCCCGCCATATTGCTGGCGGGAGCGGTAGTTTTTGGGGCGGTTGGCGTGGCGATGACGCCCGAGGGCGCACATATGCGGGCGGCCGCCGGCGCCTTGCCGATGATCTATGCAATTTGCACGTTGATTTTTTACGCGCAGTTTCACCAGTTCATCAAGCAGGATTGGATCGTGCGCATGATGCTGGCCGGAGGCGTCGTGCTGGCACTCGCCGTCATCGTGCTGTTCTACATCGCTGCGTATAGTCCGGGCGATTATTACGCGCGTAAGTTGTTCATCGCGACGCCGCTTGGCAGATCGAATTATCTTGCCGCCTTTCTCGTATTTTTGTTTGCACTTGCGTCGGCTAGAATGCGCGTGCTGCGGTGGCTTTTTGCGATCGCCATTTTGTGCACGATGTCCCGCGGCGGTGCCATCATATTGGCGTTGTACCTCGTTGCGCTAATGATGGACAGGAAGCGGCTGCTGTGGCTCGTGTGGGTCGTGCCAGTAATCGGATTCGCGTTGGCGATTCTATTTTTTTCGATTGATGGTCAAAACCAGCTTCGTGACTATGGTGGGCCGTTTGCCAGCGAACTGAGCTCCGCGGTAAATCGCATGTTGCTGTGGGCGTTCAGCTTCGACCTTTGGCTTCAGCACCCTTGGTTTGGCATTGGCCCCAATACATTCCGGACGTTCATCGAGGCCAACCCGGGCATCGAGGACGTCTGGGGGACGCATAACTCCATCCTGCAGCTGCTTCTGAATTACGGACTATTCGGGGCCGTATTGTATGGATGGTACTTGCGGCTAATCTATAGGCACCTGGTCCGGGCAGAGCAGACGTCGCCGTGGTTCCGCTATCTGCGCGTGGTTTTTGTTGTACTGCTGGTGTTTTCCCTGTTCGAGCCCCTGGTGGGTTCGGCAGCATTCGAAGTGTTGCTTGTATTCATGTTGATTCTGGCACTGACACACGCCCTCCCCGCCGGCTCGGGAAGACTGATGATAATTGCGATAAGTTATTCAGAAAATGGAAATATTGCTATCCGTTGTGATTCCCACGCACAATCGCTCCAAGTATGCGATTCATGCGGTTCGCTCCATACTGGCCATCGGGGATCGCAGCCTGGAACTGGTTGTCAGTGACACCAGTACAGACGGACTGCTCGAAGAGTTGGTTCGCCAGGGTGATAATCCGCCCTGCGATGACCCCCGGTTCAAATATTTGCGGCCCGCAGAAAAGCTGGATATGACCGGGAATCACAATAATGTGATCGGCGCCGCCTCCGGAGAGTTTGTCTGCCTGATCGGCGACGACGACACCATCACGGAAGACGCGTTGCTGGCGGCGCGGTGGGCCAAGGAAAATCAGATCGACGTTATCGCGCCGAAGGTCATGTCGAATTATGTATGGCCGGATTTCAGGTCCAAGATTTTTGGCGCGGGGCACGCCGGCAGGTTGTATCTGCCGAGCCGGATCGGACCCGTGGTTGTTCGCGAGTCTTCCGACAGCCTGTCCGCAGCCTTGTTGAATGCCGCCCAGGGAACGGATGGCCTTCCAAAGATCTACCACGGGATCGTGCGGCGCAGCCTGCTCGAAAAAATGAAAACGCTGTCTGGCGCGTTTTTCCATGGATCCAGCCCCGATGTGTCCGGCGCGATCGGCTTGGCGCTGTGCGGTGGCCGGTTCGTAGAGATCGACTATCCTCTGACCATTCCTGGCGCGTCGGGCGGCAGCAATACAGGCCGCAGCGCCATGAACCAGCACAAGGGAAAGCTGGGAGTCGAATCGCAAACCAAGGCGTTCGTAAGCGCCGGTTGGACGGAAGGGGTGCCGCGCTTTTTTTCCGTTGAAACCGTATGGGCGCATGCGGCGCTGGAGACCATTGCAAAAATATCCCCGGCCGAGGTGTCGCGATTCAATTTCGCGCGGTTGATCGCCGTGTGCCAGACGTTGCACGGCGAGTACGCTTCTGAGATTGAGCAGGCGATTCCGCTGGCCG
This sequence comes from Achromobacter sp. GbtcB20, assembly GCF_019091095.1. Lineage (NCBI taxonomy): Bacteria > Pseudomonadati > Pseudomonadota > Betaproteobacteria > Burkholderiales > Alcaligenaceae > Achromobacter > Achromobacter sp. GbtcB20. The sequence goes on from NZ_JAGXJZ010000009.1 coordinate 56,384, forward strand.
CGGGTATCGTCGGCATGCCGCGCTCTGATTTCCTTAAGAAAGTGGCATTCGAGAAAAGGCGTTATCGCCGCCAGCGGCTCGTCAGGCTCCTGCGCCGGGCATTGCGTCCCACGGTTGCCGGCGGGCGGGAATATACCGGTGCCATCGATACGGTGGCTCAGACGCCGGCGGTGCTCAAGGCGCACATGGCGGGCCGTCATTGGAGCTGGGACAAGGCGGTCAAGCGCTGACGCACCGGACGCTGCCAGTGGCGGCGGCTACTTTTTTCCGGGGGCCGGCGTCGGTGGGGCGCCGGCCGGGAGAAAGGCCTGCACCAGAAAATCAATGAAGGCGCGCGCGCGGGCGGTCTGATTGCGGCGCTGCGGATAGTAGACGAACAGGTCGGCCGACGGCAGCGTGAAATCGGGCAACACCACCCGCAGCCGGCCGCTTTCCAGGTATTTGGCCAGATCCCATTCCGACCGGATCAAGATGCCGTGGCCGTCCAGGGCCCAGCCCAGAACGATGTCACCGTCGTTGCTGGAAAGCCCGCCTTCGACCTTCACCACCTCTACATTGCCTTGATGCGTGAAGCGCCAGACGCCGTGCGCTTCGTCGTTTTGCCGGTGAAGAATGCATTGGTGATGGGCGAGGTCGGCAAGGGTGGCGGGCGTGCCGTGCGCCTTCAGGTAGTGAGGCGAGGCGCAAAGAAAGCGGCGATTGGTCATGATGCGCCGCGCGGCAAGACGTTTGTCGGGGAGTTCGCCGAAGCGGATGGCCAGGTCGAAGCCGCCTTCCACCAGGTCGATGGGACGGTCGGTCACCTCCAGTTCGACCTGGACCTGCGGATAGCGCCTTGCAAAGTCCGAGACCAGCGGCGCGATGGTCGTGCGGCCGAAACCCAGCGTGGCATTGACGCGGATAAGGCCGCGCGGTTGCACGCTGCTGCTCGACACCACGTCCTCCATTTCCCGCAGGTCGGCAAGGATCCGGGCCGCGTAGGTCAGATAGGTTTCACCTTCATTGGTCAGACTGATGCTGCGCGTCGTGCGGTTGACCAGCCGCACCCCGAGGCGCTTTTCCATCAGCGCGAGCCGCTTGGTGGCCGCGGGAGGCGTCAGGTCCAGTTGCCGCGCCGCTGCGGACAGGCTGCCCAGCCGCGCGATCAGCACAAAGAATTGCAGCTCCGAGGCAAGGTCCGCTTTCACTGGAAGTTAATAATCAAATGAACTTGGGTGAATTCTAGGGCAGGGATGCGCCACTAATCTATCGATTCACGATGCGCCCCAACTGGAGACAAGCCATGAGAATCGTCGATATCCGCGAGCAGACCCTGCCCATCAGTTCACCTATCCGCAACGCCTACATCGATTTCAGCAAGATGACGCTGAGCCTGGTCGCGGTGATCACCGACGTGATCCGCGACGGCAAGCCGGTGGTCGGTTACGGGTTCAACTCCAACGGCCGCTATGGCCAGGGCAAGCTGATGCGCGAGCGCTTCATCCCGCGCGTGCTGGAGGCGGACCCGGATTCGCTCGCGGATGCCACGGGGCGCAACCTGGACCCGCACAAGGTCTGGGATGCGATGTTCAGGAACGAGAAGCCCGGCGGCCACGGCGAGCGATCGGTGGCGATCGGCACGATCGACATGGCCGTGTGGGATGCGGTGGCGAAGATTGAAGGCAAGCCGCTTTTCCAATTGCTGGCCGAACGCTACGGCAATGGCCAGCCGGATCGGCGCGTGTTCGTCTACGCCGCAGGCGGGTACTACCATCCGGGACAGGACCACGCCAAGCTCAAGGACGAGATGCGCAGCTATCTGGACCGCGGCTATACGGTCGTGAAAAAGAAGATCGGCGGTGCATCGCTGGACGAAGACCTGCGCCGGATCGACTCGGTGCTCAGCGTGCTGCAGGACGGCCAGAAGCTGGCTGTCGACGCGAACGGGCGGTTCGATCTGGACACGGCGATTGCATACGCCAAGGCGCTGTCCCAGTACGATCTCTTCTGGTACGAGGAGGCCGGCGACCCGCTGGACTTCGAGCTTCAGGCGACGTTGCGCAACTACTACGACAAGCCCATGGCGACGGGCGAAAACCTCTTTTCGATGCAGGATGCCCGCAACCTGATCCGCTACGGCGGCATGCGCGCGGACCGCGACTATCTACAGTTCGATTGCGCGCTCAGTTACGGGCTGGTGGAGTATCTGCGCACATTGGCGATGCTTCATCAGCACGGCTGGTCTGCCAGCCGGTGCGTGCCGCATGGCGGGCACCAGATGTCGTTGAACATCGCGGCGGGCCTGGGGCTTGGCGGCAACGAAAGTTATCCGGATCTGTTCCAGCCGTTCGGCGGGTTTCCAGATGGCGTGAAGGTGGAAGCTGGCCATGTGACGATGCCCGATCTGCCTGGCATCGGCTTCGAGGGCAAGTCCGATCTGTATGCCGTCATGCGCGCACTGTCGGCGTGACGCAGGGTGGGGCGGCTCCGTTGGCTGAGTCGCCGGACCGCCCGACGCAGCGTTGCGCGTGCCGCCGGGCCCCTACAGGCTGTGTTGCCAATTCGCCCCACGAAATAAATTGTTTCACTTAAACCGCTTGCGCTGTCTATCTAGTAGTAGGTAAGATTCATCCATCGACGCAGCGCACCCAACAAAACCGCCCGGCGCCGAACCCAGAAATACAGTAGGACCGCTTTTTTATTTCGCTCGACATCTACCTACAAGTAGATAGCTAACTGAAACGCACACTTTAACTTATCTCGGAGATTGACCATGAAGACCCTCGTATCCGCCCTGATTCTTTCCGCTTCGTTCATCGGCGCCGCCCAAGCCGGCGAACTGGACTACCCGCCTGCCCTGGACACGCACAGCACGGTGACCCGCGCTCAAGTCCAGCAAGAACTGGCCGCTGCCCGTGCCAACGGCGCACTGGCGTTTGGTGAAGAAGGCTACGCCGCCGCCCCGATCGCTTTCGCCGGTGACAAGACCCGCGCCCAAGTGAAGCAAGAACTGGCTGCCGCCCGCGCCCAAGGCCTGACCGACAGCGGCGAACTGGACTACCCGCCCGTTCAAGGCTGATTTTTTTCGACCGCTTATCTATCTATAACTAGATAGCTGTAACCCAACTTCGACGCAGCAACTCACATTGACTGGAGCATTCTCATGAAGACCCTCGTATCCGCCCTGATCCTGTCCGCTTCCTTCATCGGCGCCGCCCAAGCCGGCGAACTGGACTACCCGCCCGAACTGAACACCCAAAGCACCGTGACCCGCGCTCAAGTGCAGCAAGAACTGGCAGCCGCCCGTGCCAACGGCGAACTGGTGTTCGGCGAAGAAGGCTACGCCGCCGCCCCGATCGCTTTTGCCGGTGACAAGACCCGCGCCCAAGTGAAGCAGGAACTGGCTGCCGCCCGGGCTCAAGGCCTGACCGAAAGCGGCGAACTGGACTACCCGCCCGTTCAAGGCTGATTTTTTCCAGCCTCTTATCTATCTACAACTAGATAGCACCAACGCAACTTCGATATAGCAACTCACATTGACTGGAGCATTCTCATGAAGACCCTCGTATCCGCCCTGATCCTGTCCGCCTCCTTCATCGGCGCCGCTCAAGCTGGCGAACTGGACTACCCGCCCGCCTTGAACACGCAAAGTACGGTGACCCGCGCTCAGGTGCAGCAAGAACTGGCCGCCGCACGCGCCAACGGTGAACTGGTGTCGGGCGAAGAAGGCTACGCCGCCACCGCGTATGCCCACGCCGGCGACAAGACGCGTGCCGAAGTGAAGCAGGAACTGGCCGCCGCCCGCGCCCAAGGCCTGACCGACGGCGGCGAACTGGACTACCCGCCCGTGCAAGGCTGAAGCAGATGGCAATCGAAGCGGACCCCGGGAACGGGATCATTCCCGGCCGGGGTTCGCTGGCACTGTCGGCGGCTTGAGCGGCCCTCTCGGCAATACCGATCAGGGACCGTCCCAATGACGAGCCGACCTATTAGTAGGTAATATGCAGCCATGGATACCCCGACTTCCAACACCACTCGCGAATTGCTTCTGGCGCATGCCGAGAAGCTGATCCGCATGCGCGGATGCAACGGCTTCAGCTACCGCGACCTGGCTGAGCATGTGGGCGTGAAGACGTCCAGCATCCACTACTACTTTCCGGGCAAGGACGACCTGCTTTACGAAGCCGTCGAAGCCTACAGCACGCGCGCTCTTGGCGCGGTGCGCGGAATCGATGCCACGCTGCCGGCGCAGGCGCAGCTTGAAAAATACCTCTCGATGATGGAATCGGCCGCGTGCGGTTCCGGTGAACTCTGTCTGGGCGGCATGCTGGCCGCCGACGTGATGAGCCTGTCCGAGCGGGTCCGCGGCGCGTTGCAGGGATTTTTCCGCGCGCACGAAGCGTGGTTGGCCCGCGTGCTGGCCGAAGGCGCGGCGCAGGGCACGCTGAAGTTTTCCGGAACGCCCGAAGCCGCGGGGCGCGCCGTGTTCGCGACGATCCAGGGCTGCCTGCTGGTGTCGCGACTGTTTCAGCAGCCGCCGGCGCTGTGCGAAGCAATCAGCGCGCTTTACGTCGAATGCGAAGGCAAGACGACGGGACACGCAGCCTGAACGTTGTGCTTCGGCACCCGCCTTTCACGGATTCACGGCCGCCTTGCGTTTGCAGGCGGCCGTTGTCATTGGGCCCAGGGGCACCACTGGGGCAGCACGGCGGCCGGCCTATGCCAACGCGCGGGCCATGTCGGTACTGGTGCGTTGCTGCACGCCAAGATCCCGCATGCGATGCAGAAAACCGGCCTGCGCGTTGGCAAAGCCCGCGACAGGACTCATGCAGTCGGTCAGCAGCACGATGCGCGACAGATTGCCGCCGGGCAGATGCTCGGCCAGGTGCTCGACGGTGGCCTTCACGCAGTGGCTGCCCGCTTCGCCCGCCACAAGAATCAGATCCGCGCGGTCCAGCGAGTCCAGCAAGCCGCGGTTGAGCTGGCTGCGCGGATCGTCGGCGTCTGGCACTTCGGCCATCAGTGCGCTGTAGTGTTCCGTCCAGGGGTTGGCGCCCTTGGGCACCTTGCGCACGATGAACTGGCGGTCTTCCTCCCAGCGGCCGTAGGCGGCGCGCACGTCGGCATGCACGTTGTGGCCCCAGGTGCCGATTTCGCAATGCACCGGCCAGGCCATCAGGGTGTAACGGCCGCGGGCTTCCAGTTCGTCCAGGTAGTTCAGGGTGCGGGGCACGTCGTCATCATGCCGTGGCACGAATTCGCCCGCGCGCAACTGAGCGGCCGTGATCGGCGTGAAGGGCGGCACCGGGTCGCCGTTGCCCATGCGCCAGAAGGTGGGGTGCGCGATATCCAGCCGGTGGTGCGAATCGAGCGTGACCGTGATCGACGAGAGCGCGTGAGCGGTGGCGTCGATGAAGCGCGCCAGCCGCTGCATGTCCGCGTGCGCGCCTGCGATGGGCAGGGCGGGCTCGACCGGCGATCCGGTCAGGGGATCGGTGGGCCGATAAGCGTCGGGCAGGTCGCAAAAATCGTTTTGCGGGTCGACGATCAGCAGATGAATGGAGCGCGTCATGGTGTGTGGGGCGGAGTGGAAACCGGACGGTATTCCCGGGCGCCCGGACTCAGAACAGCACGAGATGGTCGGCGCGGTCGGGCAACTGGCGCAGCAGCGCGCGCCACTGGCGCCAAAGGACGGAGGATACGCCTAATGCGCCTATCGGAATGAGAATCCACATGGCCTGCTCCTGTCAATATTCGCACGGTCGTGCGAAATTTAGCGAAAGTAAATGCCGGGACGGAGCCGGCAAGGTGGGACTACTCGATGTACTTGAAGCTGCGATATGTGGAGATGAGGCGTTCGTAACCTGCCTTCACGCGCTCGTGCGCCTTGGGATCGCGAAGGAACCGGGCGTCGTGCATCAAGCCGATCATCAGGCTGTAGACCTCGAACACCAGCTGCTGCGGATCGGTGTCGGGACGCAGATGCCCGGCCTCCAACGCCTGGTTCACCGTGCGCACCATGGCGGCGCGCCAGCGTTTCAGGTTGTGTTCCAGCACCGAGCGTAGCGGGGAGTCGACGTCGTCGTATTCAAATGCGCCGGCCACGTAGATGCAGCCGGTAAGCGTCTCGACATTGCTGGCGCGGTCGATCCACAGCGAAACCAGGGCATTCAGGCGCGGCAGACCGCGCGGATACGCCATGGCCGGCGTGAAGACGGCTTCGACGAAGCGCCGGTCGTATTCATCGAGCACCGCCTGCTGCAGGGCTTCCAGCGAGCCGACGCGCGAGAACACGCCGCTCTTGCTGATGCCGAGCCGTTTGGCGACCTGGCCCAGCGAAAGGCTTTCCATGCCTTGCGCGGCGGCCATGTCGAGCGCCGTGTTCACGATCGCCGCGAAGGTGAGTTCGCTTTTCTCGGTCTTTGCTGTCATGGTGGGAATTTAGCACGATCGTGCGAAAAGGTCGCTGCCTTTAATTCGGGGCGGATGCTGGCGTGAGATCCGGCTTGCGCGATCGCCTTGGCGGGCAGTGTCAGCCGAAAAAAAAAGCCGGACGGCAATGCCGTCCGGCGTGGTCACGCTTGCACAGCCTGGATCAGGCGCGCGCGGCCTTGTACTCCAGGCGGTACTTGTGCAGCAGCGGCTCGGTGTAGCCGTTGGGCTGCGTCAGCCCTTCGAACACCAGCGCGCACGCGGCCTTGAACGCCAGCGAGGTGTCAAAGTTGCCTGCCATCGGCTGGTAGAGCGGATCGCCCGCATTCTGCCCGTCGACGATCTTGGCCATGCGCTTGAAGGTCTCCATGACCTGATCGCGGTTCGTGATGCCGTGGTGCAGCCAGTTGGCGATGTGCTGGCTGGAGATGCGCAACGTGGCGCGGTCTTCCATCAGCCCCACGTTGTGGATGTCGGGCACCTTCGAGCAGCCCACGCCCTGGTCGATCCAGCGCACCACATAGCCGAGAATGCCTTGCACGTTGTTGTCCAGTTCCTGCTGGATGTCGGCGGCGGACCATTTGGAAGGATCGCCGACCGGCACGGTGAGCAGGCCATTCAGAAGCTCGTCGCGCACGCTGTCCAGCCGGGTGCGTTCGAGTTCCTGCTGGACCGCCTGCACGTCGATCTGGTGGTAATGCAGCGCGTGCAGCGTGGCGGCCGTGGGCGAGGGCACCCAGGCGGTGTTGGCGCCCGCCTTGGGATGCGCGATCTTCTGTTCGAGCATGGCGGCCATCAGGTCGGGCATGGCCCACATGCCCTTGCCGATTTGGGCGCGGCCGCGCAGGCCGGCGTCCAGCCCGACCAGCACGTTGTTGCGTTCGTAGGCGGCGATCCATGCGCTGGACTTCATGTCGCCCTTGCGCATCATGGGGCCGGCTTCCATGCCCGAGTGCATCTCGTCGCCGGTGCGGTCCAGAAAGCCCGTGTTGATGAAGGCGACGCGCGAGGCGGCGGCTTCGATGCAGGCCTTCAGGTTGACACTGGTGCGGCGCTCTTCGTCCATGATGCCCATTTTCAGGGTGTTGCGCGGCACGCGGATCAAGTCTTCGACGCGGTCGAAGAGCTCGCTGGCGAACGCGGCTTCGGCGGGGCCGTGCATCTTGGGTTTGACGATGTAGACCGAGCCCGTGCGCGAATTGAGCTTCTTCTGGCGGTCCTGAAGCGCGGCCAGGCTGGTGACGACGGCGTCCAGAATGCCTTCGGGGATCTCCTGGCCGTCGCGGTCCAGCACGGCCGGGTTGGTCATCAGATGGCCCACGTTGCGCACGAACATGAGCGAGCGGCCATGCAGCGTCAGCGCCGAACCGTCCGGCCGCGTGTAGTTGCGGTCCGCGTTGAGCTTGCGGGTGAAGGTCTTGCCGCCCTTGGTGACGTCCTCGGTCAGGTCGCCCTTCATCAGGCCGAGCCAGTTGCGATAGATCTGGACCTTGTCGTCGGCGTCGACCGCCGCGACCGAATCTTCGCAGTCCATGATGGTGGTCAGCGCCGCTTCGACCACCACGTCCTTGACGCCCGCCGCATCGGTGCCGCCGATCGTGCTGGCGCGGTCGATCTGGATCTCGAAATGCAGGCCGTTGTTCTTGAGCAGGATGGCCGTGGGGGCGGACGCATCGCCCTGGTAGCCGACGAATTGCGCGCCGGACTTGAGGCCGGTTGCGCCGGTGGCAAGCGCCACGCGCAGCTCTCCGCCCTCGACCGTGTAGCCCTTGGCATCGGCGTGCGAGCCCTGCGCCAGCGGCGCGGCCGTGTCCAGGAAGCTGCGTGCGCGCGCGATGACGGCCGCGCCGCGTTCCGGGTTGTAGCCGCGGCCCGTGTCGCCGGGCGTGGCGGGGATGGCGTCGGTGCCGTACAGGGCGTCGTACAGGCTGCCCCAACGCGCGTTGGCGGCGTTCAGCGCATAACGAGGATTGGACATCGGCACGACGAGCTGCGGGCCGGCCTGCTGCGAGATTTCGGTATCCACGTTGTCGGTGGTGGCGCGCACGGTGGCCGGTTGCGGCAGCAGATAACCGATGCCTTCAAGGAACTTGCGGTAGGCGGCCGGATCCGTGATGGGACCAGGATGGGCGCGGTGCCAGGCGTCGAGCTCGGCCTGCAGGCGGTCGCGCTCGGCGAGCAAGGCCCGGTTCTTCGGCGCCAGATCGTGCACCAGGGCTGCAAAGCCTTGCCAGAAGCCGTCGGCATCCAGGCCGGAGCCGGGCAGCGCTTCCTGTTCAATGAATTGACTGAGATTGGCCGCCACTTGCAGGCCGTGGTGCTGGATGCGTTGAGTCATGCGGATCTCTGGCGATAAGTAAGGCAGACCGGCGCGCCGCGCCGGGTGAGGGGTGCTGACATCATCGTCCGCGCCCGCCCCGATGTCCATACGAAAACCAGCTGGTCATACCAGTTTGTGACGTAAGCGTCAGGCGAAGCACCGATTTTTGTGGTTTGATATCAGCCACTTACCGAGGCAAGGCCGAGCCGCGCAAGCGTCGACCGCGCATGGTCATACCACTGGTGCGGAGATTGCATGCACGCGGAAATCGAAGAAAAGCCCCGTCAGGTGGCCGATGAAGTCGCCGAACGGATAGAGCGCCTGATCCTGGATGGCGTGCTCAAGGCGGGACAGGCCCTGCCGTCCGAGCGGCGCCTGACCGAAAAGCTGGGCGTGTCGCGCACGGCGCTGCGCGAGGGCCTGAAGCTACTGCGCGCGCGCGAGATCATCCACACCGCGCAAGGCAAGGGCTCGTTCGTGGCGCAAATCTCGAAGGTGGACGCCGGCCCGCTGATGCATCTGTTCAATTCGCAGCCGCGCACGCTGTATGACCTGCTGGAAGTGCGGTCGTTGCTGGAGGCCGAATCGGCGCGGCTGGCGGCCATTCGCGGAACCGAGGCGGATTTCATCATGATCCGGCGCCGATATGACGAGATGGTGTCCGCGCAGGGCGCCGCGACCGACACTGCCACGCACGCGCATCTGGATCACGCCTTTCATCTGGCGATCTGCGAGGCCTCGCACAATCCCGTGCTGGTGCATACGCTGCAATCGCTGACGGATCTGCTGCTGGGGTCGGTGTTCGCCTGCGTGAACAACCTGTATCACCGCGAACCGGAAAAGCGGCAGATCGACCGGCAGCACACGCGGCTTTTCAATGCCGTGATCGGGCGCCAGCCCGAGCAGGCCCGCAAGGCGGCGGCGGACCATGTGGATAGCGTGCGCCAGAGCCTGGCGGACATCGAGCAGGAAGAACAGCGCTTGGTGCGTGCGACGCTGCGCCTGGAAGGCTGGACGTAACGCCGCACGCACGAAAGCGGGGGGCGCGCGTGCGGCCCCGGAACCGCTAGCGGTCGGCTACCGCGCAGCCGGCCAGCGCCAGGGGCTTGCCCGCATAGATGCGGCCGAAGCGGTTGGTGAGCAGCGCGTCCAGACCAATGGCCTCTTGTCCCACAAAGCCCTGCTGCGCCAGCACCCCGTGCGCCACCAGATCGAGCGCGGCGCAGATGCCGGCAGCGGTGGACAGCTGGATCGCGCTGAGCCGATGGCCGTCCACCTCGGCGCCGAACACGCGGATCGGATACGACTCTTCTTCCAGGCGGCCATGCCGATAGCCGGAGGCCGATGCCTGGATGACGATCACGTCCTGCTCGGTGGTGGGGATGGCCGACTCGAAGATGTCCTTGAGCAGATCGCGGCGATCGCGCAGGCGCAGGTCATTGAGCAGCAGCTTCATGATGCTGCAATGACCGGGATAGCGCACCGACTTGTAGTCGACGTTGCGGGCGCGGCCCAGCAGCGTGGCGGGCAGGGTGCCCAGGCCGCCCGAGGTGTTGAAGGCCTCGTATTCGACGCCGTCCAGCGCAAAGGTTTCGTAGCCTTCCAATGCGGACACGCTGGTCAATTGTCCGTCGACGATGGCCTCGCACGGATTGCAGTATTCGTTGATGAGCCCTTCGGTGCTCCACGTCAGGTTGTAGCGCAGGCTGTTGGAGGGATAGCGCGGCAGTGCGCCGACCCGCATCCGCAGGTCCAGCAGGGTGTCGAAGCGGCGCGCCAGCGCATTGCCGACGATGCCGATGAAGCCGGGCGCCAGGCCGCATTGCGGCATGAGCACGCTGCGCGCTTCGCTGGCCAGCGCCTGGATCGCATGCGTGCTGGCGACGTCTTCGGTGAGGTCGAAGTAATGCACGCCGGCCTTGGCACATAGGCCCGCCACCGCGACTGCGCGATGAAAGGGCAGCGCATTGACCACGGCGTAAGCGCCTTCAATGCAGCGGGCCACGCCGGCGTCGTCGCTTACCTGTCGCGTTTCGCAGCCCAGTTCAGCCAGCACGGCAAGGCGGCCAGCGTCCTGGTCCGCGACCAGAACCGAATAATCGCCGCTGCGTTCCAGCATCAGCGCGATCGCGAAACCGATTTTTCCGGCGCCCAGCAGAACGATGGGTTTGGTGTGCGTGGACATGATGCTGCTCCTGCAATGAGAGGGAAGGGAAGTGGCCTCAATCCTATGCGGGAGTGCTGTCGATTTGTAGCAGCAAAAATGTCGAATCGGTTTTAAGTAACGTCGTTATGACTTATTTATCTGTCGAAACGTCAAACAAAAAGCCCTCTGGCTTGTGGCCAGAGGGCTGCCTGGTTGTGATTCACGGCCGGCGCGGCCCGTGGATCAGCTGCCCAGGTGGGGGGGATAGTCCATGTTGCCGAAGGTCACCAGGCCTTCGGTCTTGGCTTGCGCCAGTTGCGATTCAACTTGGGCGCGGGTCAGCGTCGAGGCGGAAGCCGAAGCCGCGACGGGCGGGTAGTCCATGTTGCCGAAGGTGACCTGGCCGGCGTTCTTGGCCTGGGCCAGTTCAGCTTGCACTTGCTGCGAGGTCAGGCTGCTGCGCTGGGCGATGGGGGCGGGGTAGCCTTCTTCGCCAAAGGTGTATTGGCCCGAAACCTTGGCTTGTTGCAGCTCGGCTTGAACCTGAGCGCGGGTGGTGGCTTGGTCGGCTTCGGCGGCTTGGGCGCCGGCGGCCAGAACGGACATGGACAACATCAATGCGGTAGCAAGGGTTTTCATGGCAGACCTCCGAGTCTTGTGAGCTTGGGATTCGAGCCTCAGACCTGATTGCCTGGGCTCGCTTGCTGTGTCCCGATGAGAGGCATTCTGTGCCTAAACAACCCTGGGATAAACCCTTATTCCTTGAAAACATCTTTCCATAATCATGGCTAATCGACATGGATTGTCCATGTTGGCGCCATGGGTGGCGATATTTCCATGGGATGACGTGTCAGATTTCCGGCAGCGCGCCGGGGGCTGGCGGGTGCAGCGAAGACAGGGGGAGGGGGGCCAGAAGTCGGCCAGAAGGAGATGGCCGGAAGTCGGCCGGAAGGAGGTGGCCAGCGCGGCGAGCCGCCCTGGCCAGCAGACTGCGGCGGATCAGCGGTTCAGATCGGCCAGTGCGTCGTTGTATTCGGCCTGCGCTTCTTCGAGTTTGCGCTGGGCCTTGTCGATCTTGTCCTGTTTGCCCTTGGCCTTGGCCTCTTTCAGCTCCTGCTCGCGCTCAGTGACCTTGGATTGCTTCTCGCGCACGTCGGCCTCGCGCTGCGATTGCAGGCGGCTGTCGGTGCAGCTTGCCTTGGCCTCGGACAGCGCCTTGCGCAGACCCGCCTCGCGGCGTGTGTTGTTCTGCGCCTGCGCGGCGGCGATGTCGTTTTCGATGTGGCAGAACTTGGCCGCGCAACCGCGCAGCGGTGCGCAGTCGGTGGCGGCCTGCGCCGGCAATGCGGCAAAGAGGGCGCACGCGGCGGCGGCGACAGTCAGGGATTTGAACGATGCGGGCATGCGGTGACTCCGTGACGTGGGCGGAAAGGCCATCATCGCCCGCGCGCGGCAATCCCGCAAACAGGCGGGCCGAAGCGGCAAACGCCACGGCCGGGCGCCGTGGCGTTTGCTGGGGATCAGCGGATCAGCGCACCCGCCAGCGCGGCCACGACAAGCAGCGCGCCCAGCCACAGGTTGGCGCGAAAGAGCATGAAGTTACGATCGGGGCGCTGAATGTCGAAGACTTTCAATTGCCACGCGAGGTGCGCCGCCACGGCGATCATGCCCACCTGATAGGCCCACGACAGGCCCATCGCATGCCCGCCCCAGGCCCACAACAGCACCGTGCCCACGTAGAAACCGCCGATCCAGAGCTTGCCCTGGTCGCCAAAGCGCATGGCGGTCGAGTGCAGGCCCAGGCTGCGATCGTCGCGCACGTCCACGTAGGCGTAGATGCTGTCGTAGCCTACCTGCCACAGCACGGCGCCCATCCACATGGCGATGGCGGCAAGCGGCACATGGTTCTGCGTGTCCGACCAGGCCATGAGCATGCCCCAGTTAAAGCAGATGCCCAGCACGACCTGCGGCCAGTACGTGACGCGCTTGCACAGCGGATAGATGAAGACGAAGGGCAGGACCGCCACGGCCAGCCAGCGGCTCATGTCGTTCAGGAAAAAGAGCAGCGAGCCGCAGACCAGCAGCTGGCCGAGCAGGAACCAGATGGCGTTCTTCATCGTCAGCTGGCCGCTGGTCAGCGGACGGAAGCGCGTGCGTTCGACGTGCTTGTCGAAGTTGCGGTCGCACATGTCGTTGACGGTGCAGCCGATGCCGCGCATGAGCAACGCGCCCAGCGAGAACACGATGAGGCGTTTGAAGTCGGGCAGGCCGCCCGCGGCCTGGACCAGCGCGGCGATCGCCGGCAGCAGGGTCAGCCAGGTGCCGATGGGGCGGTCCAGGCGGCACAGGCGGGCATAGGGACGCCATGACTTCGGAAGCCAGCGTTCGACCCAGTCGGTGAAGACGATGTCACTGAGGTCGGCGGGGGAAGGTTGCGAAGCGCTCACTGTCTCGGTCAAAAGAGGTCGGGAAAGCCGACAGCATAAAACAACGGCCGGGCGCTGCGCCCGGCCGATCGGTGATCAACGCATCCGCGCCGCCCCTTCGGGGACGGCCGCGGACGTTGTCATTCCGCCTTCAGCAGCTTGCCCAGGATGGCGATGCCGGTGCGGATCTTGTCTTCCGGCACGGTCGCGAAACTGAGGCGCAGCGTGTTGCGCTTGCCTTCGCCGCTGTAGAACGGCGCGCCGGGCACGAAGGCCACGTTCTGCGCGATGGCTTTTTCGAGCAGCTTGGTGCTGTCGATGTGCTCGGGCAGCGTCAGCCAGATGAACATGCCGCCTTCCGGCTTGGTCCAGGTGACGGTGGACGGGAATTCCTTCTGGATGGCGTCCAGCATGCAGCTGCCCTGCGCGCGGTAGATCTCGCGCACGTTCGGCAGATGTTCGGCCAGGAAGCCGTCCTTGACGATTTCGTACACGGCCATCTGGGTCAGCGTGGGCGTGTGCAGGTCCGTGGCCTGCTTGGCCTGCACCAGCTTGTTGATCAGGGCGCGGCCGCCAACGATGTAGCCCAGGCGCAGGCCCGGCGCCAGCACCTTGGAGAACGTGCCCAGGCGGACGACGTTCGCGCCGTATTCCTTGGCAAGCGCGATCAGGCCGGGCTGCGGCTCGCCGGCGTAACGCAGTTCGCCGTAGGGATCGTCCTCGACGATGGTCAGGCCCAGTTCGGCGGCGCGCTTGACCAGCGCGATGCGGCGTTCCAGGTTGAGCGTGCGGCCCGTCGGGTTCTGGAAGTTGGGCAGGGCGTACAGGAAGCGGGCGCCTTCGGCCAGTTCGGGCGTGATCGCTTCGGGGATCAGGCCGCCTTCGTCGGTGGGCACCGGCACGAAGTTCGGCTGGTACAGGCTGAACGATTGCAGCGCGCCCAGATAGCTCGGGTCTTCGACCAGCACCTTGCTGTCCTTGTCGATGAGCACCTTGCCCAGCAGATCCAGCGCCTGCTGCGAGCCGGAGACGATGAGGACCTGGTCGGGGGCGACGTCGGCGCCGGACGCGGTCAGTTCATCGGCGACCCACTTGCGCAGGGGCGCATAACCTTCGGTGGGGCCGTATTGCAGGGCCGCGCGGCCGTTGGTGGACAGGACCTTGTCGAATGCCGCACGCACCACTTCTACCGGAAAGCCGCCGGGCGCGGGCAGACCGCCTGCGAACGAAATGACTTCGGGGCGCTCGGTGACCTTGAGAATCTCGCGGATGGCGGAGCTGGTGAGTTGCAGGGCGCGTTCCGAAAAGGAAAACGCAGGTTCGATAGGCTTGTCCATGGAGTGCTTCTTGATCAAGAAGGGTGGGTCGGGTGATACGGTTGACAACAAAGTATTGTCCCATACGGTAACAGCCCGGCCCCTTTATCGGGGGGAACCCCTAAAATCACCTGCATCGATAACCGCCTGTACAGTTACATTCCATGTTCGAAGCCGCTCCCATCGTCGCCGAGTCCAAAGCCGCCCTGTATGCCGAACTGGCCGTCCAGGCGCGTGCGCTGCTGCAAGGCGAGCCCGACCGCATCGCCAACGCCGCGAACCTGAGCGCGCTGGCGTTCCAGGCCCTGCCCGAACTGAACTGGGTGGGGTTTTATTTCTTCGACGGCACGGAACTGGTGCTGGGCCCCTTCCAGGGCAAGCCCGCCTGCGTGCGCATTCCGCTTGATCGCGGCGTCTGCGGCGCGGCGGCCAGCCAGCGCCAGACGCAGCTCGTGCCGGACGTGCATGCCTTCCCCGGCCACATCGCCTGCGACGCGGCTTCGCGTTCGGAAATCGTGGTGCCGCTGGTGCACCGGGGCGAACTGATTGGCGTGTGGGACGTGGACAGCCCCGTGCCGGACCGCTTCGACGAAGACGACCGCAAGGGCATGGAAGCGCTGTGCCAGGTGTTCCTCGCGACGCTCGGCTGATTGCCCTCCCGCGGCCACCGGATTCGGCCGGAAATGCCTGTCGTTGACACCGCCGCGCCCGCCCGGTAGATTGCTGCATCCGCCGCCTATCGCGTCCCCGCTCATTCATGATTCATCAGGCCCACCAGACTGCTAGCCACCTCCGCGCCCTTGGCGTGGTGCTGGCTGCCGCCGGCCTGAAATCCAAAAAACAGCCGCTCATCTGACCGGAGCATGCTGTTCCGTCAGATGGGCGACGGAACAGCGGCCTGCCGGCAGCGCTTTGGCGCACCCGCGCGCACCCCCACTGATATCCCGAGCACTTCTGTACGGTCCCCCAACGGTCCATACGAAGGAGTGTTCTCATGCAATCGAATCAATCTCTGTTCCAGGGTGTCTGGGTGCCCCTGGTCACGCCGTTTTCGGGCGGCCATGTCGACGGCGGAGCCCTGCGCCGCCTCGTGCGTCACTATCTGGCGGCGGGCGTGGACGGCCTGGTCGTGTGTGGCAGCACCGGCGAGGCGGCGGCCCTGGACGATGCCGAGCAGCTCGCCGTGCTGGACGCGGTGCTGGCCGAAGCCGGCCCGCTGCCCATCGTGATGGGACTGGCCGGCAATCACCAGGGCCATGTGCTGCAGCGGCTGTCGGCCTTCGGCACGCGGCCGCTGGCCGGCATCCTGGCGCCCGCGCCGTATTACGTGCGCGCGGGCCAGGAAGGCGCCGCCGCCTACTTCCGCTGCCTGGCCGATGCCTCGCGGTTTCCGCTGGTGCTCTACGACATTCCGTACCGGACCGGCACCACGCTGGACACGTCCACGCTGCTGACGCTGGCGGCGCACCCGAATATCGCCGCCATCAAGGACTGCGGCGGATCCCTGGAAAAGACGGTGGCGCTGATTGCCGATGGTCAGATGAACGTGCTGGCGGGCGAAGACCTGCAGTCGCTGTCCGCAATGTGCCTGGGGGCCACAGGCATGATCGCTGCCGCCGCGCACGTGCGTCCCGATCTTTTCGTGGGCATGCACCGCGCGGTGCGGGCGCAGCGGCTTGACGAAGCCAGGACCCTGTTTCATGCGTTGGCGCCGGTGATCCGGCTGACGTTCGGCGAGCCGAATCCGGGGCCGCTGAAGGCGCAACTTGCCCGCCAGGGGCTGCTGTCGAACGAATTGCGTCTGCCCATGTTGCCGGCCAGCGCGGCGCTCGCGGCGCAGCTGGATGCCGCGGTGGATGCGCTGGATCGTCGGTTTCCGGCGGGTGGACCGGCGCTGCGCGCGGCATGAGCGCTTTGTGGCGTCCGGATTCAATTGGTAATACTTGCCCTACCGGGAAGCTGACGGATTGCTTATGATGCGGCCATTCTTCGGGGTGAAACAAAACCTTCATGGGCCAAGCTTTTGAAGCCTTGTCCGCCTGGCAGGTCATGCTGGCGGGGCTGCTCTTTTTCGGCGGCATCTACCTGGTCTTTGGCGCGGCCACTTGGCTGCTGACGCGGCACATCCTGCCGGCCCTTGGCCTGGGCCGGCCGCTCGATCCGCGGCCCCTGGCGCCGGGACAGCTGCGGCGCGAGCTGGCGCAGTCGGGTCTGTCGATCCTGCTGTTCGGCACCGGCATGATCTTCCCGTGGGGCCTCTTGCAACTGGGTTGGGCGCGCCTTGACCCGGACGCGAGCTGGCAGCAGATCGTGCTGGAAATCCTGGCGCTCGTGGCCTGGAACGACGTGCATTTCTGGATCAACCACCGGCTGCTGCATACGCGGCTGCTGCGCCGCTTTCACCTGCCGCACCACCGTTCGGTCGTGACCACGCCGTTCTCGACCTACAGCTTTCATCCCATCGAGGCGCTGATGCTGGGCAACGTGATCCTCTTGCCGATGGTGGTGCATGATTTCAGCTTCTGGTCGCTGCTGTCGGTGCCGCTGTTCAGCCTGTTCTTCAATTGCATCGGTCACGCCAACTACGATTTCTTTCCCAAGGTGTCGTACGCGCACTGGTTTGCCGCCAGCCGCCGGCACCATCTGCACCATGCCTGCTACAACGGCAACTACGGCTTCCAGTTCACCTTCATGGATCGCCTGTTCCGCACGCGGCTGGGGG
This sequence comes from Achromobacter sp. GbtcB20, assembly GCF_019091095.1. Taxonomy (NCBI): domain Bacteria; kingdom Pseudomonadati; phylum Pseudomonadota; class Betaproteobacteria; order Burkholderiales; family Alcaligenaceae; genus Achromobacter; species Achromobacter sp. GbtcB20. The sequence goes on from NZ_JAGXJZ010000009.1 coordinate 73,725, forward strand.
CGGACGCCGCCGAACGCCAGTTGCAGGCGCACCGCCAGCGCGAGTCCGGCGCGGGCCTGCGAGGCTCCGCATAGTGGCGCCAAGCTTGGGCCCGCGGCGCACGCTCCCCGCGCTGCGCAATCGGCGCGATTGGCAGAGCCTGGCCTACCTGGCCGCGCTGCCCCTGCTTGCCGGCTGGCAGTGGTTCCACGGGTTCTGGTGGCCGGCCTACGCGCTGATGCTGTTCCTGACGCTGGGCATCGGCGTCATCCATCACAATCACACGCACTTGAGGATGTGGCGCGGCCGCCGCGCCAACCGCGTCACCGATTTCTGGATCACATTGCTGCAGGGCCATCCGACGTTCGTGTTCTACCCGGCCCACGTCGCCAATCACCACCGCTTCAAGCACGGCGCGCGCGATGTGGCGCGCACCTATCGGTTTGGCGGCGATACCAACCATCTGTGGGGCTACCTCATCCATCCGGTGCAGGCGGCCTGGGTGCTGTATCCGTTGTTCTTTGCGTGGCTGGGCCGGTTGCGCCGGCACTGGCCAGGCGCCTGGCGCTATTGCATGGCGCAGTACGGCGCGTGGCTGGGCCTGTGGGCCGGTCTCATCGCCGTGAATCCTGCCAAGGCGCTGGTGTTCGTGATCGTGCCGCAGCTTCACGGCCTGCATTGGCTGCTGGCCACCAACTATCTGCAGCACGCGCACGCGGACGGCGGGCCGCGGCAGGTGGCGGGCCTGAACTATGCGCGCAATTTCGAGGGGCTGGTCAATCCGCTGCTCTTTAACATCGGCCTGCACACTGCGCACCACGAGCACCCGCGCGCGCACTGGTCCGAACTGACCCGCCTGCATCGCGACCACTACCGCGGCCGCGTGCGCGCCGAATTGAATGAGCGCGGCCTCGCGCCCTACATGTTCCGCGTGTTCGTGCTGGGCGCCTTCGTCCCCAGGTTTCGCAGCCGTTCCTGCATGGCGCCCGAGCACGTCCGCTAGCGCCGCACTCCCCCTTTTTCAACCAGAGATCCGTCATGCCCATTGCGTTTCATCGTGTCTACCTGGAGAGCGCCGGTTATTTCATGCCTGGCGAGCCCGTGTCCAACGAGGCCATGGATGACTACATCGCCCCGCTGAACCGCATGTCCAGCCGGATCAAGACCCGCATCCTGGCCGAGAACGGCATCAAGCAGCGCCATTACGCCATCGACCCCGAGGGCACGACCGTGTTTTCCAATGCGCAGCTGGCGGCCAACGCCATCCGCGATTGCCTGCGGCGCCACGACTCCGACCTGTCGGCCATATCGATGCTGGCCAGCGGTTCGTCCGGGGGCGATGCGCTGATGCCGGGGTTTTCCAACATGATCCAGGGCGAGCTGGCCGCGCCGCCCATGGAAACGCTGTCGGTGCATGGCATCTGCGCCGCGGGTGTGTCGGCGATCCAGGCGGCCGCGCAAGGCGTGGAACTGGGCGCGCATGCCAGCGCGCTGGCGGTCGCCAGCGAATTGCCGTCGCGCCTGTTCAAGCGCTCGCGCTTTGCCGCGCGCGGCTACGACGCGGACTTCGACGCGCACTTCCTGCGCTGGATGCTGTCGGACGGGGCCGGCGCGGTGTTGCTGGGCAACAGCGGACGGCCGCTGCCCGGCGCCTCGCAGGGCGTGCGGCTGCGCCTGAAGTGGGTGCATCAGCGCTCGTTCTCGGGCGACTATCCCGTCTGCATGCAGCTCGGGCTGTCCGCCGACCGGAGCAAGGGGCATCTGGACTACCCCTCGTGGAACGAGGCTGAAACCGACGGTGCGCTGTCGCTGCGCCAGGACATCCGCCTTTTGCCGCATCTGTTCGACATCGGCATCCACGAGTACGCCAAGCTGGTGCGCGACGGATGGGTGGATCCGGACCAGGTCGATCATTTCCTGTGCCATTACTCGTCCGAGAAATTCATTCCCGTTGTGGAAGACCTGATGGAGAAGGCCGGGCTGGTTATCCCGCGCGAGCGCTGGTTCAGCAACCTGGCGTGGCGCGGCAACACGGGCGCGGCATCCATCATGATCATGCTGGCCGAGTTCCTGGAAACGCGGGAGGTCAAGCCGGGCGAGCAGATCTTCTGCTACATCCCCGAATCCGGACGTTTCATGGCGGCCTACATGCTGCTGGAAGCCGAAGCGGTGCACGCAACGCCCGCAGTGGCTGCCGGTGCACCCGTCGCGGCCGCGCGCGAGGATGCGGGGTCCGCCGATGCCGACGCGATCGCGCCGCCGCATGATCCCGACATGGCGCCGCAGGGCCTGGGACAACTGTTGACCGAGCTGGCGGCGATCTGGCACGACTACCGCTCGCGCGTATGGCGCACGCCGGTGATCCGGCGTCTGCGCAACCGGCAGTTCCAGACCGCGGACTACCTGGCGTGGATGGAGAACTGGATTCCGCAGGTGCGCGAAGGCAGTAAGTGGATGCGCGAGGGCGCCGCGTCGCTGTCCGAGCAATACGCGCCGCTGGCCGCGCTGATCGACATGCACGCGGGCGAGGAGCAGAACGACTTCCAGATCCTGTTCCAGGACTATCGCAACGCCGGCGGCGCGGTGGACAGCATCGACGCCTTGCGCCGCAATCCGGGCGGCGAAGCGCTGAACGCCTATCTGCACAGCCTGGCCGCCACGCGCGACCCCATCGGTCTGTTGGGCGCGATCTACATCATCGAAGGCACGGGGCAACGCATCGTGCCTGCGCTCTTGCCGCTGCTCAAGGCCAGCCTGAAACTGCCGCCCGACGCCTTCCGCTTCCTGGAATACCACGGCCACAACGATGAGCACCATCTGGCGCGGTGGCTGTCGGCGGTGGAACTGGCGCTCGATTGCGACGAGGATGGGCGCGCCGAACAGCGCATTGTCGACACCGCGCGCCGTACGGCGGCGCTTTACCTGATGCAGTTTCATCATGTGATGGAGGCGGACGCGGCATGAAGAAGGAACCCGAATTCCTTGCCCGGGAACACGATCCGGCAGACCCCAGCCCCTGGCTGGCCCTTTACCTGGATCGCAGCACGCCGCTGCCGGACAAGGTCAAGAAAGCGTGGCTGACGGATTCCAGCTGCGCGTCGCGGCAATACCTGCTGCCGTTCCTGCGGCCGATCGCGCGCGCCTTCATCATCCTGATCCAGATCGTCAAGACGTTCCTGCCGCGCCGCTGGTCGCATTCGCGGCTGCTGCACCGCATCCTGGCCTGGGGCTTGAAGCGGTTCGTGTCGCCCGAGGCGAACTGGCTGATTTTGCGGCACTTCCATCTGGGGGCGCAGGCGCTGTCGTTCATCGCCGCGAACTCGCCGGTGCCCATCAGCACGACGCCGCTTGAGCCGATGACGATCGACGATCTGAAGGACGACCTGTTCGTCAAGCACGACCTGAACCTCTTTAACTTCGTCATCCGGCTGAACCAGGCGCTGCGCGACGCGGGCGTGGAGATGCATGCCCCGCAGACGGTGGACTATTCGATGCTGCGCGATCCGCCGATCCGGCTGGAGGACATGCCGCAGGGCAAGCTGAACTTCCTGGACCTGCAAAGCGCCATCGAGCTGTTCACGCCGCTTTACCAGCTTTTGCTGACCGACAACGATTTCTGGCGCGCGGCCAATTCGCTTCAGCTTGACGAGACCGTGGGCATCTATGCGGCCAAGCTGCTGGGGGCCCCGCAGCACCTCATCCTGGTCAACAACAACCATCCGCTGGTGCCGATGTCCACGCTGCGCGCGGGCTACCGGCTGGTGCTGCACGGGCTTTCGACGGAAATGCTGCACAGCCTGCTGATGGAGATGAAGGCGGCGCAGGCGGGCGCCGAGCCGCCGGCCCCGATCGCGTAGAAAAGGCGGCAGGGATCAGTGTTGACCCTGCGTTACACCGGCCGGGCGCTGGGCTATATTGCGACGCTTGTCCGACAAGCCCGGCGGCGCCCGTAGCCGCCCGGCACCCTAGGAAATGCCGCAAATGCCTCAGACGCTAGAGGTCATCGCCACCATCCTGTTCGCCGTGGCGGTCCTCCATACTTTCTCGGTTCCCTTCTTCGCGCGGCTTGCGCATCGAGGGGGGCCGCACGCGGGCTTCTGGCATCTGTTCTCCGAGGTCGAGGCCGTCTTCGGCGTCTGGGCGTTCGCGCTGATCGTGACCATGGCCGCGCTGGCCGGGCCGGCGACCGCCATCGACTACATGGACACGCGCAACTTCACGGAGCCGCTGTTCGTCTTCGTCATCATGGTCGTGGCGGCCAGCCGGCCGATTCTTGAGCTGGTGGGGCTGCTGGTGCGCATCGTTGCGCGAGCCCTGCCCATGCCGCGCGAGCTGTCCACCTTCTTCGTCGTGATGGCCATGGTGCCGCTGGGCGGCTCGTTCATCACCGAACCGGCCGCGATGACGCTGGCCGCGATCCTGCTGCGCGACGCCTACTTCCGCAGCAGCGGCCGGGCCGGTTTCAAGTACCTGACGCTTGGCGTGCTGTTCGTGAACGTGTCCATCGGCGGCGTGCTGACGTCCTACGCGGCGCCGCCCGTCCTGATGGTGGCGGGCACGTTCGGCTGGGATTCGGCGTTCATGCTCCAGCACTTCGGCTGGCGCGCGGCGCTGGCGGTCTGCCTCAATGCGGGGCTGCTGACGTTCATCTGCCGCAAGGCGCTGCTGGAAGGCGCGGTGGGCACGCGTGGCGGCGTCGATGCGCCGGATGGCGCGGGCAAGCGCGCGCCGGTGCCGGCCATCGTGATCGCGGTGCACCTGGTGTTCCTCATCGCCATCGTGCTGACTGCGCATCATCCGGCCATTTTCCTGGGCCTGTTGATGATGTTCATCGGGTTCTCCGAGGCCTACAAGCGCCACCAGGACCGCCTGATGATCAAGGAGGGCCTGATGGTGGGCTTCTTCCTGGCCGGACTCGTGGTGCTGGGCGGACTGCAGAAATGGTGGCTGCAGGACCTCTTGGGAGGGCTGGAGCCTTTCGTCCTGTTCTGGGGCGCGACCGCGCTCACGGCCATTACCGACAACGCGGCGCTCACCTACCTGGGTTCGCTCGTGGAGGGCACCAGCGAGGCCTGGCGTTACATGCTGGTTGCCGGCGCCGTCACGGGCGGCGGGCTGACGGTGATCGCCAATGCGCCGAACCCGGCCGGCTTCGCGATCCTGAAGAACCATTTCCCGGACGGCAGCATCTCGTCCGGGCGCCTGTTCCTGTGCGCCCTGGGACCGACCCTGGTGGCGGCCGTGATGTTCCTGCTGCCCGTGTAGCGAGCCGCCCGCCTGCCCGGGCGGTCTGCCCCCCGGGCGCGGCCCGGGGCCTGCAGGCCGGGCCGGACTCCGACGCTTTATGAAAAACCGCTAAAATTCAAGACTTTCCCGTATTTTTCTAGCCTGGCCCAGCGGCCGCGCCCCGCGCCCGCGCGCGGCGGCAGGCCGATTTTGATATGCCCGGCTTTTCGCCTGGGAGTCCTCGATGCCCATCTATGCCTACAAGTGCAGCGCCTGCGGCCATGCCAAAGACGTCTTGCAGAAGATCTCTGACGCGCCGCTTTCGGAATGCCCCGAATGCGGTCAAAGCACGTTCTCCAAGCAGGTGACCGCGGCTGGATTCCAGCTCAAGGGCTCTGGCTGGTATGTCACGGACTTCCGTGGCAACGGCAGCGGCGGCAGCCAGGGCGCAGCGCCCGCGGGCGCGTCAGCCCCGGCTGAAAGCGCCGCATCCGCCGCCGCGCCTGCCGCGGCGCCGGCAGCCACGCCCGCCCCGGCGGCGCCTGCTGCCGGCAGCGCCGCCTCCTAGAGCGCTCGCGATGCGAATGCGCGTCATCAAGAAGTACTTCATCACCGGGCTGTTGATCTGGGTTCCCCTGGTCATCACGGTGTGGGTACTGGGGCTGCTGGTCGCCACCCTGGAAGGGTTCGTGCCTGGCTTTCTGTCCTCCGAATCGCTGTTCGGCCTGGACATTCCCGGTTTCCGCTTCGTCCTGGTGATCGCGGTGGTGCTTCTGACGGGCGTGTTCGCCGCCAACCTGATCGGCCGCACGATGGTCGACCAGTGGGAAAGCCTGCTGGGCCGCATCCCGCTCGTGCGCTCCATCTACAACTCGGTCAAGCAGGTCAGCGATACCGTGCTTGCCCCCAACGGACAGGCGTTTCGCCGCGCGGTGCTGGTGCAGTATCCGCGCGCGGGGGCCTGGACCATCGCTTTCGTCACCGGCACGCCCAGCGGTGAAGTGGCCGACAGCCTGCCTGGCGACCACATCAGCGTGTACGTGCCGACGACGCCCAACCCCACGTCCGGCTTTTTCCTGATGGTGCCTCGCGCCGAGGTGATCGACCTTCAGATGAGCGTGGACGCGGCCCTGAAGTACATCGTTTCCATGGGCGTAGTCGCCCCGGCCCCGGCGGCAACGCCCGTGGTCCGGCCGGCTGCGCTCTCTCCGGCGCCGGGCGTGCAGGACGCACCCCGCGCCGATTCGTAACCCTTAAACACCAAGCACACAACGGAGTCATCCCGCATGCGTACCTGCTACACCGGCCAGGTTTGCCGTGACCATCTCGGCCAGACCGTCACCCTGTACGGCTGGGTGAACCGCCGCCGCGACCACGGCGGGGTCATCTTCATCGACCTGCGCGACCGCGCGGGCCTGGCGCAGATCGTGTTCGATCCGGACAACGCCGCTTTCGCCACCGCCGAGCGCCTGCGCAATGAATTCTGCATCCGCGTCACCGGCCTGGTGCGCGAGCGTCCGGCGGGCACGGCCAACGCCGAACTGGCCTCCGGCGAAGTCGAAGTGCTCTGCAAGGAAGTCGAGATCCTGAACGCGTCGGTCACCCCGCCGTTCCAGCTGGACGACGACAACCTGTCGGAAACCACCCGCCTCACGCACCGCGTGCTGGACTTGCGCCGCCCGCAGATGCAGCGCAACCTGATGCTGCGCTACCGCGTGTCCATCGAAACCCGCAAGTTCCTGGACGAGCTGGGCTTCATCGACATCGAAACCCCGATGCTGGCCAAGAGCACGCCGGAAGGCGCGCGCGACTACCTGGTGCCCTCGCGCGTGAACGCCGGCCACTTCTTCGCGCTGCCGCAGTCGCCCCAGCTGTTCAAGCAGATGCTGATGGTGTCGGGCTTTGACCGTTACTACCAGATCACCAAGTGCTTCCGCGACGAAGACCTGCGTGCCGACCGTCAGCCGGAATTCACCCAGATCGATTGCGAAACCTCGTTCCTGAACGAGATCGAAATCCGCGAGATCTTCGAGAACCTGATCCGCCACGTGTTCAAGGTGGTGCAGGGCGTCGACCTGCCGTCGCCGTTCCCGATCATGCCCTGGACCGAAGCGATGCGCCGCTACGGCTCGGACAAGCCGGACCTGCGCGTCCAACTCGAGTTCACCGACATCACCGACGTGATGCGCGACGTGGACTTCAAGGTGTTTGCCGCCGCCGCCACGGCGCCCGGCAGCCGTGTGGTCGCCCTGCGCGTGCCGGGCGGCGCCGAGATGTCGCGCAGCGAGATCGACGCCTACACGCAGTTCGTCGGCATCTACGGCGCCAAGGGCCTGGCCTACATCAAGGTCAACGAAGTGGCCAAGGGCCGTGATGGCCTGCAATCGCCCATCGTCAAGAACCTGCACGACGCCGCGCTGGCTGAACTGGTCAAGCGCACCGGCGCCCAGGACGGCGACATCATCTTCTTTGGCGCGGACCGCGAGAAGGTCGTCAACGACGCCATCGGCGCGCTGCGCGTGAAGATCGGCCACAGCGAATTCGGCAAGAAGACGGGTCTGTTCACGGCCGGCTGGAAGCCGCTGTGGGTGGTCGACTTCCCGATGTTCGAATACGACGAGGAAGACGGCCGCTACACCGCCGCCCACCACCCGTTCACCAGCCCCAAGGACGGCCACGAAGACTTCCTGGAATCCGATCCCAGCAAGGCGTTCGCCAAGGCCTACGACATGGTGCTGAACGGCTGGGAAATCGGTGGCGGCTCGGTCCGTATCCACCGCGAGGAAGTGCAGAGCAAGGTGTTCCGCGCGCTGAAGATCGGCGCCGAGGAAGCCCGCGAGAAGTTCGGCTACCTGCTGGACGCGCTGCAGTATGGCGCGCCTCCGCACGGCGGCATCGCCTTCGGCCTGGACCGCATCGTCACCATGATGACCGGCGCCGAGTCGATCCGCGACGTGATCGCCTTCCCGAAGACGCAGCGCGCCCAGGATCTGCTGACGCAAGCGCCCTCGGAAGTCGACGAGAAGCAACTGCGCGAGCTGCACATCCGCCTGCGCAACGTCGAAAAGGCGTAATCACTTCCGAAGCGTCCTTGGCGCTTCGGAAGCGGGTGTCTGACACCCAGGTGCGGGGCTCTCGGATTGAAGGGCCTCTCGCGCGGGTGTCAGACACCGGTGCCGAGCTCACGCTGTCTCAAAGATGGGACGGCCGGCTGAAATGGAGTAATCTGGCTAACGCCGCCAACCACGGCGGCGGCTGGCCAGAGGACCTTCCGGGACCCGGCCGGCAGTTCCCAAGATTTGAAAGGCGCCATTGCTTCCATGTCGCTCATCCGAGTCGTCAGCTACAACATACACAAGGGCCGTTCGGCACTAGGCCGGCGCGACTCCCTGAATGAACTTCGCCTGGGCCTGTATGGCCTGCGCCCAGATCTGGTCTTCCTGCAGGAAGTCCAGGGCCGCAACGAGCATAAGTCGCTGCTCGACGCGCAGCACGAATCCCTTGCCGCGGCCTTGCGGCTGGATGTGGCCTACGGCCGCAACGCCGTGCGCCATGCCACCGATCATGGCAACGCGCTGCTCTCGCGCTATCCCATCATCGACCACGAAAATCTCGACATTTCCGATCACCGTCTCGAGCAGCGTGGACTTCTGCACGCGCGCGTCGAGGTCGGGGATCGTGCCGTGCATTGCTTCGTGGTGCATCTGGGCCTGTTCGCCGGCAGCCGCAGCCGCCAGATCCTGGCGCTGACCGAGCGCATCAAGCGCATGGTGCCCGATGGCGAGCCCATCCTGATCGCCGGCGATTTCAACGACTGGAACGACAGGCTGGCGCCGATGTTCGTGCAGCAGCTCGGGTTGTACGAAGTGTTCTCGCATGCCCCGCGCAGCCATGGCGGCGATTTGCCGCGCCTGCGCGACTCGGTCAAGCGGTTGTCCAACGCCTTGCGCGGATTGCCCAATAGCGGCGTCTCGGTCATGGAGCGGACTAACCAGCTTGGCATGGGGGGAAGTTCGTTGCTCGCTCCGCCGCCGCGAACGTTCCCGGCGGTGTTTCCCTGGTTCCGCCTGGACCGCATCTACCAGCGCGGCTTCGCGGTGCGCAGCGCCCGCGTGCTGCGCGGCCGCGAATGGGCCAAGCTGTCCGATCACTCCCCCTTGCTCGCGGAGCTGGAACTCCCGTGAAGGACGAGCAGGACAGGCTGGAATGGGTGCCGGGCAACGATATCCGTCTGCTCCAGAATGGCGCCGACTTCTTTCCCGCGCTGTGCGCGGCGATCGATGCCGCCACCGTGAGCGTGCATCTGGAAACCTACATCTTCATGATCGACCGCACCGGCGCGAAGGTGCTGGAGTGCCTGGCGGCGGCCGCGCGCCGTGGCGTGAAGGTGCGCGTGGTGCTGGATGGGTTTGGCAGCGCCTTGCATGGCGAGCGCGTGCGGGTCGCGCTGACCAATGCAGGCGCGCAGTGCCGCATCTTCCGGCCTGAGCCGCGCTGGTTTGCGCGGTACGTGCCGTCGCGCAGCCGCCTGCGGCGCCTGCATCGCAAGGTCACGATCATCGATGGCCGCATGGCGTTCATCGGCGGCATCAACGTCATCGACGACTACGACGATCTGGATCCGACCGACGGCCTGACGGGACCGCGGTTCGATTTCGCCGTGCAGGTCGAAGGCCCGCTGGTCACGCAGGCGGCCCACGCGCAGGAACTGTTGTGGGTGCGCCTGAACTGGGCGCGTCTGCGGCGCCATCCGCGCGACTGGCATCGCCTGCAGCTGCTCAAGCCGCGCGACGTTCCCGCGCCGCCAGGCGGCATGCTGCGTGCCGCGCTGGTGCTGCGCGACAACCTGCGCTTTCGGCGCACGTTCGAGCGCGCCTATCTGTTCGGCATTTCGCGCGCGCGCCGCGACATCCTGATCGCCAATGCCTATTTCTTTCCCGGCGTGCGCTTTCGCCGCGCGCTGGCCAAGGCCGCGGCCCGCGGCGTGCGGGTGCGCCTGCTCTTGCAGGGCAAGGTCGAGTACCGGATGCAGTACCACGCCACGCGTTCGCTGTACGACAAGCTTTTGCGCGACGGCATCGAGATCTACGAGTACATGCCGGGTTACCTGCACGCCAAGGTCGCGGTGATCGACAACGTGGCCACCGTGGGCTCGTCCAACCTGGACCCCTTCAGCCTGCTGCTGGCGCGCGAGGCCAACGTCGTGGTCGACAGCCAGCCGTTCGCGTGGGACCTGCAAGAACGCCTGGAAACCGCCATCCGCGAGGGCGGGCGCTTCATCCGGCCGCTGGACTATCAGCGCCGGGGATTCGTGCGGCGTTGGATCGACGCGGCGTCCTACGCGCTCTTGCGGATCGGCGTGGCGTTCACGGGAACGTCGGACAAATACTGAGCACGGGCGCACCCCGTCGCGGCAGTAAACTACCCGCTTTGGAGGCCTGCCCTCCGATCAGGCACAACGCAATGAGCATTCTCGTCACCGGAGGCGCCGGGTTCATCGGATCCAACTTCGTGCTGGATTGGCTGGCGCTTGGCGATGAGACGGTCGTCAATCTGGACAAGCTGACCTACGCCGGCAACCGCGCCAATCTGGGTAGCCTGGCGCACGACGCGCGCCATGTGCTGGTCGTGGCGGACATCGCCGACACGCATCGGGTGACCGAGGTGCTGCGCCAGCATCGTCCGCGCGCCATCATCAATTTTGCCGCCGAAACCCATGTCGACCGTTCGATCGCGGGCGCTGGCAATTTCGTCAGGACCAACGTCGGCGGCACGTTCGGTTTGCTGGAAGCCGCCCGCACGTTCTGGAGTGAACTGGACGGCGCCGCGCGCGATGCATTCCGGTTCCTGCATGTGTCGACGGACGAGGTCTACGGCTCGCTGGCGCCATCCGATCCGGGCTTTACCGAAACCAGCCCCTACCAGCCCAACAATCCCTACGCCGCCAGCAAGGCGGGCGGGGACCATCTGGTGCGCGCGTGGGCGCAGACCTACGGACTGCCGGTGCTCATGACGCACTGTTCGAACAATTTCGGCCCCCGGCAGTTTCCCGAAAAGCTGATTCCCCTGATGATCCATCACGCGCTGGCGGGCAAGCCACTGCCCGTTTACGGAGATGGCCTGCACGCGCGCGACTGGCTGTATGTCGCCGACCATTGCGACGGCTTGCGCAAGGTGCTGGAACGCGGCCGGCCCGGCGAAACCTACAACCTGGGCGCGGGTAACGAGCGCACCACGCTGCAGGTCGTCGAGGCGGTGTGCGCCTTGCTGGATGTCTTGCGGCCGCGGCCCGATGGCAGGCCGTACCGCGGCCTGATCGCGCTGGTCGCCGACCGGCCCGGCCACGATCGCCGCTACGCCATCGATGCGCACAAGGCGCGGCAGGCGTTGGGTTGGCAGCCCGCCGAAACGTTTGCCTCGGGCCTGGAAAAGACCGTCCGGTGGTATCTGGATCATCCGCAGTGGCTGCGTGATGGGGCAGGGCACGCGCGCCCGGCCGAAGGAGATGCGCCATGACGGCAACGGGCGCGCGCAAGGGGATCATCCTGGCGGGCGGGTCGGGCACGCGGCTGCATCCCGCGACGCTGGCGGTCAGCAAGCAGCTCATGCCCGTCTACGACAAACCCATGATCTATTACCCGCTCACCACGCTGATGCTGGCCGGCATACGCGAGATCCTGATCATCTCCACCCCCGACGACCTGCCGCGGTTCCGGCAGTTGCTGGGCGACGGCGGGCAATGGGGCCTGTCGCTGGAATACGCGGTGCAGCCGGCGCCCGAAGGCCTGGCGCAGGCGTTTCTGATCGGGGCGGACTTCATCGGGCAGGCGCCCTGCGCGCTGGTGCTGGGCGACAACCTTTTCTACGGGCACGATTTTCACCAGCTGCTTGCCGGCGCCATGGCGCGTCAGGCGGGCGCCACCATCTTTGCCTATCATGTCCAGGATCCGCAACGCTACGGCGTGGTCGAGTTCGACGCGCACGGCAACGCGCTGCGTATCGAGGAAAAGCCCGCGTCGCCCAAATCGAACTACGCAGTGACTGGACTGTATTTCTACGACAATCGGGTGATCGACCTGGCGCGCCAGATCCGTCCGTCCGCGCGCAACGAGCTGGAAATCACCGACGTGAATCAGGCGTACCTGGAACTCGGGGCGCTCAACGTCGAAATCATGGGACGAGGGCATGCGTGGCTGGATACGGGCACGCACGATAGCCTGCTCGATGCATCGCAGTTCATCGCGACGCTTGAACGCCGGCAAGGCTTGAAGGTGGCATGCCCTGAAGAGATCGCATTCCGTAAGCGCTGGATCGACGCGGCGCAACTGGAAACGCTGGCCCGTCCGCTGGTCAAAAGCGGCTATGGCCAGTACCTGATGAACCTGCTTACCCGGCTGCCTCATTGATGCGCGTGACGCCCTTGTCCATACCCGAGGTCCTGCGCATCGATCCCGTGATGCACCAGGACGACCGCGGCTATTTCGTCGAGACCTATGTGCAATCGGTCTTTGACGCGGTAGCCGGCCGGCCGGTCCGCTTTCTGCAGGATAACCAGTCGCACTCGCGGCGCCATGTCCTGCGCGGCCTGCATTATCAGACGCTGCAACCGCAGGGCAAGCTGGTGCGCGTCACGGAAGGCGAGATCTTCGATGTCGCGGTCGATATGCGGGAAGGATCGCCCACGTTCGGCCAATGGACGAGCGAGATCCTGTCGTCGGAGAACCTGCGCCAGCTCTGGGTGCCCGAAGGCTTTGCGCACGGATTCCTGGTGCTGTCCGAATACGCCAATGTGGTCTACAAGACGACCGCGCCGTACCTGCCGGCGCATCAGCAATGCGTGATGTGGAATGACCCGGCGATTGCGATTGCCTGGCCGGTGCAGGCCGAGCCGATATTGTCCGACAACGACCGGCGAGGTCTTGCCCTGGCGCAAGCGCCGCGGATGGCGCCGGCCTGACCGGGCGTTCAGCGGGGACGCTTCATTCCGACCAGTCCCAACGCCAGCGCGGTGCCGACAAGAATGATGCCCGCGCCCGCGAGGATGGGCGCGGTGATGGCTTCGTCCAGGAACCACGCGCCCCAGACCACCCCGAAGATGGGAACCAGGAACGTGACACTGACCGCGCCGGTCGGGCCCACGTTGGCGATCAGCCGGAAGAACACGATGTACGCGGCGCCGGTGCACACGACGGCAAGCAGGACCGTCGCGCCCCAGGCCTCCCAGGACACCGGCTGTTGCGGCCAGGTGGCCACGGCCGCGGGCAGCAGGACCAATGCCGCCGACACCATGCTGCCCGTTGCGCTGGTCAAGGGGTCCACTCCTGTCAGGAACCGCTTCGTCCAGTTTGCGGCAACGCCGTAGAAGACGGGCGCGGAGACGGCGGCGAGCACGGCAAAGCCCGTGCCGCCGGATTGGAAGTCGAGCTTGTCCCAGACCAGCACCACGATGCCGGACAGACCGATCAGCAGTCCCAGCGAGCGCGTCCACGGCAACCGGTCTTTCAGCCACAGCCAGCCGATCACGGCGCCCCACACTGGCGTCACGGCGTTGGCGACGGACAAAAAGCCCGCGCCCAACGACTGGGCGGCGTACGCGTAAAGCAGGAAGGGCAGCGCGGCATTCAAGGTGCCGACCACGAGAATGGCTTTCCAGCGGCGCGCGATCAAGGGCAGCTTGTTGCGCCAGATCGCGGCGGGCAGGAGAAAGAGCGCGGCCAGTCCCACGCGCAGTTCGATGAGCGCCACCGGCCCGAACTCCGGCACGGCGACACGCATGAAAAGAAAAGAGCCGCCCCAGACGGCGGCTAGAATCAACAGGTCCTGCAGATCGCGGCGTTGCATGTTCAGCTCTGAATCAACCGTGGCTGCGGCTCGTGACCAGGTTTCTCATCTTCACCCGGTGCGCCAGCACCGCGCACGTGAGGGAGAGGAAAATACACAGGATCAGGCCGGTGCGCACGCCCGAGAGCACCGTGCTGTGGGAAATCAGGATGCCGACCACGGCGGTGCCCAGCGCGCTGCCGATGGCGCGCGTCGTCTGCACCAGCGCCGAGGCGACGCCCACGTCGCGCCGTTCGCTGAGCATCTGCATGAAAAGCGTCAGGTTGGGCAGCAGAAAGCCCAGTGCACAGCCGTTGACGAAGAATGCGCCAAGAATCCACCACGCCGACGTGCCTGGCGAAATCAGCAGCACCATCAGCGATCCGGCCGCCAGCAGGACGCCGCCGAACACCATCAGGCGCTGCGGTTCGGTCTGCTTGGGAAACATCCGGCCGTTGATGATGCTGCCCACCGAGATCGCGGCCACCAGCGGCGTCAGCAGCAGTCCCGCCTGGCTGGGCGTGTAGCCCAGCACCTGTTGCAGCAGCAGCGGGCTGTAGAAGATCAGGATGAACATCACCGCGCCGACCATCATCGCCGCCACGTTCAGCAGGCGCGGTTCGCGACCCGAGAGCACGCGCAGCGGGAAGATGGGTGACTTCACGCGGCGCTCGGTGGGAATCAGGATGGCGATGGCGGCGGCGCCGACCAGCGCCAGCGTCAGCCCAAGGATCGGGTGCGCGTGTTCGCCGCTGGCAAAGGCTAGCTCCAGCGCGGCCAGCGGCGCGCCCACGGCCAGCACGAGCAGGATGGCGCCAAGCCAGTCGATCTTGCGGCTGCCGTCATGGATGGGCCGGATGCGCGGGAAATAACGCGCCAGGAGGAAAAAGGCGCCCGCGGCCGCGATGGGCGAGATGAAGAACGCGGCGCGCCATCCCAGGGCCTGCGTGGCCGCGCCGCCCAGCACTGGACCGATGCCGCTGGCCATGGCGAAAGCGGCGGACACCAGCGCCATCCATCTGACCCGCTGCTTGGCGTCGGGAAACAGGTCCGCCGGCGCGGCAAAGGCGGTGGCGATCATCATGCCGCCGCCCACCCCCTGCAGGGTGCGGAACACGATCAGCTGCGTCATGGACTGCGCCAGGCCACAGGCAATGGAGCCAAGCGCGATGATGAGCACCGACACCAGCATCAGGGGCTTGCGGCCAAACATGTCGCCAAGCCGGCCGAAGATCAGGATGGAAGCCGCCGTGGCAAGCAGATAGCCCGTGCCGACCCAGGCGTACAGCGCCATGCCGTTCAGGGCCTCGGCCACGCGCGGCAGCGTGGTGCTGATGATGGTGGAATCCAGGGCGGCAAGCACAACGGTGGCCGACACCCCCGCCATCGCCATCAGCAAGTCCCGTCTTGAACGTGCGGGATCAGTGGCTGGCTGAGCGGGTGGCGGCGGCGGAGTCATGCCGCCTAGGATATCACCGGCACCCTAGGGTTATCACTTGTAAAAAGCGTGGTATCCCCAGAATACGGCGATCACCAATACGACCAGCATCCAGGACCAGCGGGAATTGGACAGGCCCCGCGGTTCGGGTTCGGGCGGCGGTGGCGGGGGCGCCAGACGCGGCTGGGCCGCCATGTGGTCGATGAAGGCAGTGAAGAACTTGTCGACGATTTTCTCGGCGGCCTTCAGGAGCACGCCTTCCCCGCACTCGCCCAGCTTGCCGCCTGCCATGCCGGCAACGGTGTAGGCCACGCGGGTGCCCTCGTCCTTGGCGGTCAGGTTGACCTGCGCCGTGCCGATCGCCAGGCAGGCGGCTCGCCCCTTGCCTTCGAACACCAGCGTGCAGCTGTTCGGGGCGTTGACATCGGAGAGCAGGATCTCACCGTCGTAGTCGGTGTCGATACCGGCGATCTTGGCGCGCAGCGTGACCGCGTACTCGGTCGGGCTGCGCATCGCGACTTCCACACACCCCGGAATGCACTTCTGTAACACTCGCGGGTCGGTCAGCGCATCCCAGGTCTGGTGCTGCGTCGAAGGAATCCATTGGGCATCGGCAATGCGCATGGCTGTCTCCCTGTTCCAACAGTGTTGTGAATCCATTGTGGACCGGTCTGGAGAAAATAGCCACGAGACGGCGGCACCGCCAGGTCTTAGTAATAGTGAGACGTACTATTGTTTGTAGATCTGAATGAGTAATACCGTCGGAAAATCCGCTTCGGCCTGCGTTTTCAGCATGTTATGATGTTCAGTTGCACTAAAACTTAGTATGCGCACCTTGCGCCCTGAGGTTTCGTCCGTTCATTTTGAATAATTTGCAAAACCAATGTTGCGAATAATTTGCTGGTTGTAATTTGGACGCCCGGGCTTTAAAGCGATAGGTCGGCAGCATATTACGGCGCTTTTTTCCTGATGAATCAGCCTCTGAATGGCCGCTCCCGGGTTTTGGCGGCGTCAGTAATGCAATTATTTCCAATAACTTTATGTCCGCCTCGGATTTCGTAAGAAGCGGGACGGTCAAGTGGGATAGGTAGTGTGAATCCTCATCAGGCACAGCGTGTATCTCCGGCTGCGATGTTCGACAGCATCTGGAGCAATCGAAAGCTCGCGGTTCAAATGTGCAAGCGGGAAGTCCTGGGCCGCTATCGCGGCTCGATCTTCGGGCTGGCGTGGTCTTTTTTCACGCCGCTGCTCATGCTGACGGTATACACGTTTTTCTTTACCGTAGTGTTTAAGGCGCGCTGGGGCGTCAGCCAGGACGCCAGCCACGCGAATTTCGCGGTCGTGCTGTTCGTCGGGTTGATCGTTCACGGGCTGTTTTCCGAGTGCATCAGCCGCGCGCCAGGCCTCATCCACAGCAACGTGACCTACGTGAAAAAGGTCGTCTTCCCCTTGGAGATCTTTCCGTGGGTGGCGATGGGCGCCGCGCTCTTTCATGCGGCGATCAGCGTGTGCGTGCTCTTGATTGCTCAATTGGTGCTCAGCGGCTCCATCAGCTGGACGGCGATATTTTTCCCGGTCGTGCTGATGCCGCTGCTGATGGTGACCATGGGATTTGCCTGGTTCCTGTCGGCAACGGGCGTTTATGTTCGCGACATCGGCCAGACGATCGGCCTGTTGATGTCGGTGCTGCTGTTCGTCTCTCCCGTTTTCTATCCGATTTCAAATCTGCCGCCCAAGGTGCAGATGGTTGTGATGCTCAATCCCCTTACCTTGATTATTGAAGAATCCCGCAAGGTGCTGCTTTACGGCGAATTGCCGAATTGGGGCGCGCTTGGTATTTACGCAGCCATCAGCATGGTGATTGCATGGGCAGGTTTTTGGTGGTTCCAGAAGGCGCGCAAGGGGTTTGCTGATGTCCTCTGATGGCAATGTCATTCGCGTAGATCGCCTGAGCAAGTGTTATCAGATCTACGATCGGCCGCATGACCGGCTGAAGCAGTTTGTCGCGCCCCGTCTGCGCAGCATGCTTGGCCGGCCGCCGGTCAACTATTTCCGCGAATTCTGGGCGTTGCGCGACGTGTCCTTCAATGTGGGCCGCGGCGAGACCGTGGGCATCATTGGCCGCAATGGCTCGGGCAAGTCCACCCTGCTGCAGATGATCTGCGGCACGCTGATGCCGACCTCGGGCACCGTGGAGACGCAAGGCCGCGTCGCCGCTCTGCTGGAACTGGGCGCGGGATTCAACCCCGAGTTCACCGGGCGCGAAAATGTGTTTCTGAATGCGATGGTTTTGGGGTTGAGTCAGCCCGAAATCGAGGCGCGTTTTGATGAGATTGCGGCATTTGCCGATATTGGCCAGTTTATCGAGCAGCCGGTCAAACATTATTCCAGCGGCATGTACGCCCGCCTGGCTTTCGCTGTGGCGATCAACGTGGACCCGGATATCCTCGTCGTTGACGAGGCACTGGCCGTTGGTGACGAACCCTTCCAGCGCAAATGTTTTGCGCGAATCGACGCGATCAAGAATCGCGGCGCTACGATCCTGTTCGTTTCGCATTCGGGCGCGGCCATTATCAATCTGTGCGACCGCGCGGTGCTGCTCAATGCAGGCGAACGCCTGTTCACCGGTATTCCGAAGCGGGCCGTTTATTTTGGCCAGAAGCTCGGCAACACCACCAGCGATAAAGCCGTCGAGCTGATCGCGGAAATCCGCCGGATCGACGCCGAGGACGAGAGCGCGGCCAGTCTGGCCGAGCCGGCGGCCGGCGAAGCCAAGCCGGCCGCTGCCGCCGATTCGGTCCCGTCGGGCGGCCTGGAGCCGTTCTTCGATGCGAGCTTCGTGCCGGATACGCTGTCCTACGACGAAGTGGGCGCCAAGCTGTCCGCGCCCATGCTTCAGACATTGGGCGGTGCGCAGGTCAATCACATTCTTCGCGGCCATCGTTACAAGCTCAAGTGCAGCGTGCAGTTCACCGAGGATTGCCCCGCGGTCCGGTTCTACGCGCTGATCCGCACCACGTCGGGTATCGATTTGGCGGGCTGCGCCCACCCCATCCTGGACGAACACGGCATCGACTTCACCGCCGGCACCTCGTTGGACCTGGAATTCGAGTTTGAATGCTCGCTGAACCCGGCAACGTATTTTTGCACCTTCGCCGCTCAGGGCGAGGACGGTTCATTGCATCATCGTATTGTCGACGCGATTGTGTTTCGCGTGATGGCTGACGAGCCGCGTCCAGCCACTGGCCTTTTCGACATCGGATTTCAACCCAGGATCTTGCTGGATGCCGTTTCCGAGTAATCGGCGACGCCTGGCAGGATAGAGAACTGAAATGCACAATCTTCCGACGGATTACAAAGAACACAAAGGAATGCTGTTTCCGGAGACGGACGGCAGTATTCCCGAATTCACGTACACCGATGGCGCCGACTTCGAACAGCAGATCGAGCGCATCATCGCCGACGCCAAGGATCGCTCGCTGTTTTCCCGCGAATTGGTGGGCGCCATCTGGGACTGGCGGTCCGCCTGCCACCTGTCGCCCGTGCGCGCCAACATCCTGCGCCCGCTCGAGAAGTTGTGCCGGGGCCGCGTGCTGGAACTGGGATCCGGGTGCGGCATCATCACGCGGTATCTGGGCGAGCTGGGCGGCGATGTCGTGGCCCTGGAGGCCTCGGCTCACCGCGCCTCGATCACGCGCCAGCGCACGGCCGACTTGAACAATGTCACCGTCGTCTGCGACCGCATCGAAGATTTCAACGCCGAAAAGAAATTCGACGTCGTGACGATGATCGGCGTATTGCAGTACGCCCGGCTTTTTTCCCATTGCGGCGACCGCGCCGAACTGGACCTGCTGGCCAATGCTGCGCGCCAGCTCAATGACGACGGCGTTCTGGTCATCGCCATCCAGAACAAGCTGGGTCTGAAGTATTTCTCGGGCTTTCCCGAGCCGAACGTGGACGTGCCCTACTACGGCGTGGAGGGGCAATACGGGCCCGAGACCATCATCCGTTTCGGGCTGGATGAGCTCAAGGGCATCCTGGGTTCCGTCGGACTGAGCGCGCAGGAAGTGTATTTCCCGCTGCCGGACTATCACATGCCGGTGTCGCTCCTGACCTCGAAGGGGCTGGATCCGAAGGGCCAGTTTGCCGCCCGTCCGCTGTTGACCGGCACGGTCGGCCGCGACCGCGCCCGGCCCGACTGGATCGTGCCGGCTTTCTCGCTGGAGCAGGCCTGGGCCTCGATCCACGAAAACGGCCTGGCTGAAGACCTGGCGAACTCGTTTCTGATCATTGCCGGCAAGTCGGAGCGGGCCGTGGCCGCGCTGCGCGAAGCGCAGGATCTTGCCTGGCACTATAGCGTCGAGCGCCACCCGGCGTTTGCCACCGCGAAGCGCTTCTACCTGGACGGCGGCGAAGTCCGCACGGCGCGGGACCGCGTGACGCAGGAAGCCGCGCCGGCGTTGCCGGTCAGCCATTCGATCGACGATGGCCCGTATCTGAAGGGCAATCTCTGGTGGCTGGGCCTGGTAAAGGTGCTGAACACGCCGGGCTGGTCGGCGATGGACGTGTGCAACTGGGCGCGGCCCTGGATCGACGCGATCTGCCGCGAGGCGGATCTGGGCCCGGCGGTGTCGCTGTCGCTGGACAAGTCGGTGCCCGGCGCTCTGTTCGACTGGACCCCCTTGAACTGCATGGAAGTCGCGCCCGGCGAGCTGGCCTTCTTCGACAAGGAATGGAAGCTCGAATCGGACCTGACGCTGTCCTACGTGATCCTGCGTGGCCTGTTCGGCAGTCTGGCCAGCGTTTCCAGCTGCGCCCAGCCCGCCGAAGGCACGCCGCTGGAAATCCTGGAGCTGTTGCGTGAATCGCTGCGGATGCAGAGCATCGGCATCACCGATGATCACGTCGAGAAGTACATCGCACAAGAATCCAGCGTGCAGCACTGGATCAACGGCGGCGTTGAAGGCCGCATCGGCGCGCCTTGGGTTACCTACGTCAAGTCCGCCAAGCTGGTGGTGCGCATCGACGGCCGGCACATGCGCGCGCTGCTCGAGGACGCCAAGGCGCATGACGCGAACCAGCAGGCGGTGATCCAGACGCAGGCCGCGGAGATCGCTGCCATGCGCACGACGCTGGAACAGTATCAAAGCAGGGCGCTTGCGGAAGCCGGCTCCCGGTGGCGGCGTGCGTTCCGGGCGTTGTTTGGACGGTCCGCCTGAGCCTTACGCGGTTTTTGGGGCGACGACAGTAGCGCATGGTTGCGTTGTCGCTATTACAAGAGTGAATGAAATCCCATGTAGCGCCAGGCGGAGGGGAAACCATGAAAAACGTGCATGGTCAGCGTTCGCAACAGGCCTGGTTCGACATAAGAGGATTGGCGGGCACACGATGAGAGTTTTGCAAGTTAACGGATACCAGTCGCCGGGACGCCGCTTCAATGGGCTGTCCCTGAAGCCTCATCTCGAGGCGCTTGGTGTTTCCTCCAAGCATTTCGTGTGGGAGCAGGACCGGCAGGAAGAGGGCGTCGTGAGCCTGCACGGCAAGCTGCTGCGCAAGGTCAACCGGTTCACGCGAGGCGTCGAGAAAGTGCTGTCGCTGCAATCGCAGCTGTATTCGAACGGCATGCACATGCGCCGCATGGAGGCGTTCCGCGAAGCGGACCTGGTTCACTATCACATCATCCATTCGGGTTTTCTGAGCATGCAGTCGCTGCCGGCGATGACCGCCGAGAAGCCCTCGCTGTGGACGCTGCACGATCCGTGGGCGATGACCGG
The DNA here is from genome assembly GCF_019091095.1 of Achromobacter sp. GbtcB20. Classification (NCBI taxonomy): domain Bacteria; kingdom Pseudomonadati; phylum Pseudomonadota; class Betaproteobacteria; order Burkholderiales; family Alcaligenaceae; genus Achromobacter; species Achromobacter sp. GbtcB20. The sequence continues at coordinate 94,962 of NZ_JAGXJZ010000009.1, forward strand.
CCATTGCATTCACCCTTTTTCGTGCCAGCGATGGAAGACGGGCTGCGGCCAATGCCCCGATCTGAAGACCGATTTTGCGATCCAGCGCGACACGACAGCGCTGAACTTCCGGCTCAAGCGGATGGCCTACCGGCGCTCGAACTTCGAGATCCTGGTGGCCTCGAGCTGGATGGAGAACATGGTCCGGCAGTCGCCCCTGATGGACGGCGTGCCCGTTCATAAGGTGCCGTTTGGCCTGGACCTGGATTTCTTCAGACCCGGTGACCAGGCAGCGGCCAAGGCCCGCCTGGGCATCGAGCCGCATCGGCTGGTGCTGTGCTTCCGGTCCGTGGTCAACGACTTCAAGGGCCTGCAGTATGTGATCGAGGCGCTGGACCGCTTGCAGACGCAGGTGCCCATCTGCCTCTTGACGCTCAACGACAAGGGTCGGATCGAGAAGTTCAAGGACAGGTTTCAGGTCGTCGAACTAGGCTGGACGAATGACGATAGCGTGATGCAGGACGTCTACAGTGCGACTGACCTGTTCCTCATGCCGTCGCTGGCCGATTCGTTTGGGTTGATGGCGGTCGAGGCGATGGCTTGCGGCAAGCCCACCATCTGCTTCGAAGGGACCGCCTTGCCCGAGGTCGTGTTCACGCCGGAGGCGGGGCTGGCGGTGCCGTCCCGCGATTCGGCCGCGCTGGCGGCGGCGATGGAGCGGCTGATCGGCGATCCGCAGGAGCGGCTGGCACGAGGCGCAAGATCGCGCCAGCTGGCCGAGCAGCACTATGACATACGCTTGCAGGCCGAGCGTATGGTGGACGTTTACGAACGTGTGATCCACGGAAGGCAGTCGGGAAAATGACAACGGCGGATACGTTGACCACCAGGATTGCGGATCCGAAGTCCGAGGCGGTGCCTGGCAAACAGAGAGCGGCCTGGGCGGACCTGTGCCGGGTGGTGGCCATCTATGGCGTGATCCTGATTCACTCCTGCGGCGCGGCGTTCTACGCCTTCGGCAAGAGTCCGTTGCCCGACTGGCTGTCGGCCAACGCGCTGGATTCCGCCGTGCGCGTGGCGGTGCCGCTGTTCGTGATGATTTCGGGCGCGATGCTGCTGCGCCCGGGAATGCAGGTGGTCTCGACCGGCAACATCCTGCGCCGGGTGCTGAAGGTGTTCATCCCGCTGGTCTTCTGGAGCGCCGCGTTCCTGTACCGCAACGGTGCGCTGGGCAGTTACGGCGCGGGCCTGCTCGCGATGTTTTCCGAGCCGGTGATGTACCACCTGTGGTTCGTCTACATGATCGTCGGGCTGTATGTCCTGCTGCCTTTCCTGCAGGCGATCTACGAAGTGCTGCGCAGCCGGCCGGCGCTGAGCGTCTATTTCTTCGTGATCTGGTTTGCTGTCACCAGCGTGCCGCAGTATTGGCCGCTGCCGGTCCTGCGGATCATGCAGCTCACCAGCTTTCTTGGGTATGGCGGCTTGTTCATCCTGGGCGGCCTCTTGGCCGGCGTTGACCGCAAGGCCATCCCGCGGTGGGCGTGCATTGCCGTCTATGCCATCTGCTCGGCGATCACGTTCTATTTGACGTGGCGCTTCAGCGAAAAGGCCGGCGTGCCGGTCGAACGCGCCTACGTCTATTTCACGCCTAACGTGGTCATTGCGTCGATCGCGGCGTTTCTGGCGTTCGTGACGGTAGATCTGTCGGCCCGGTCCGCGGCGATTGCGAAATGGCTGAGCGACCGCGCCTTCATCATCTTTTTCGTGCATGTGGTGGTGCTGGAGCATGTTCGCTTCAGCAGCGCGATCCGCATTGCGACGGAGCACCTGCCTGCCGGGCTCGTGATCCTGTTGATTTCCCTCAGCACGTTTTTGATCTGCGGCGTTATCGCGGCCGCGATTCGCCTGATTCCGGGAGCCAGCCGTGTTGCCGGATAACGATTCGACCACCATGGACCATCCGAACGCGCGCAAGGGCAGGATTCTGCTGTTCAGCTACGCCTTCCCGCCCATGCAGGTGCAGATGACGGCAGCGGTCTACAAGCCCATGGCCGCGCTTGCCCGGTCCGGATACGACGTCGACGTCGTGTGCGCGGACTCCTTCTGCGCGGAATTGCCGCTGGACCACAGCCTGCTGCCGTTCGCCGAGAAGACGTTCGGCCGGATCGACCGGCTGCGGCCCGCGAAGAACCTGATGAGCCTCGTGCGGTCCTCCATCCGCAAGCTTGATCGCGTGCCGGACCTGATGACCGTGCTGCGCGAATCCGCGTACAGCAAGCTCATGGACATGGATCTCAGCCAGTACGACGCCGTGATGACCTGGTCGCCGTTTCATTCGGTCAACGCCGTGATGACGCGCGTGAAGAAGGCGCGGCGCAACGTGAAGTGGCTGGCACAGTTCAGCGACCCCTGGGCGGGCAATCCGCTTGAGGTCAGCCGGCTGACCAAGCTGTGGAACGCCCGGCACGAGCCGCGCGCGGTGGCGGCGGCCGATTTCATCGTGCACAGCTCGCGGTATTCCCTGGATCTGATGATGCAGGGGCAGCCCGAATCCGTGCGCCGCCGCACCGATGTGATTCCCCATGCCTTCGATGAAGCCCTCTTTCCGCAGCGGCCGAAAGCAAGGAACGATCGCATCGTCATGCGTTATGTAGGCGTGCTGTACGGCCGCCGCTCGCCCGAACCGTTGTTCCAGGCACTGGGGCGCCTGTTTCAGCGGCGGCCGGACCTGCGCGGCGTGCTCTGCCTCGAGCTGATCGGCCTGGTGCCGCCCGAGATGCTTGCCACCGAGGCCGCCATGAGTCTGCCGGAGGGCACCGTGCGCGCCGTCGGCAACGTATCGTTCGTCGAATCGCTGGAGCAGATGTACGACGCGGACATTCTGCTGCTGATCGAAGCCAATGTGCGCCAGAACCTGTTCCTGCCCAGCAAGCTGTCCGACTACATCGGCGCGGATACGCCCATCGTGGGCCTGACGCCGCCGGGCGGTTCCGAGGACGCAATGAAGCACCTTGGCTGCTGGCACGCCCGCCCGTCCGAGGTCGAGGATATCGAGAAGGCGGTTGAAGGCGCCGTGGACCACGTGCTGCGCAAGGACGGGTCCGATTGGTGCAATCAGGCCTACCGCGATACATTCAGCGGCAATCGGATCGCGCAGCGCTTTGGCAAGATCCTGGAGGGGCTCTGACGCTGGCTTGCCCGCAGGCAACGCCAGTTCCCGCATACCCATGCCCATAAGCTACTAATCAAAATGGCTGTAGAAGTCGTCTTATACGCACCCAACGTGCATACCGGCGGCGGCCTTGTGCTGCTGCAGGCGCTTTTGGGCGCCTGGCCGGCCGGTTCGCCGCTGCGTCTTTTTCTGGACGCCCGCAACGAACCGCGGGTGCAGATCCCTGAGGGCGCTGCCGTGCATTGGGTAGCGCCGACGGCGCTTGCCCGCCTGAAGGGAGAATTCGCGGCGCGCCGGGCCGCGGGACCCGACGACATCCTTTTCTGCTTTCATGGCCTGCCGCCGGTGCTGCCTTCACGCGCTCGCGTCGTCGTGTTCCTGCAGAACCGGAATTATCTGCGCGGCGTACGGCTGTCGCAGTTTCCGCTGCCCACGCGGCTGCGCCTGATCTTCGAGCGGACAATCGGGCGGTGTTTCCGCCATCGGGTTTCGGAATACGTGGTTCAGACGCCGACCATGCGCCGCGAGGTGCTGGATTGGCTTGGTGCCGCCGAGCGGGTGCCGCCCGTCAGGATCGCGCCTTTCGTGGCCGACATCACCGTGGGCGATCCCGCAGTGCAGGCAGAGCGGACCCGCCAGTGGGATTTTGTCTATGTGGCCGACGGCGTGGCGCACAAGAATCATCGGCGCCTCCTCGAAGCTTGGCGGCTGCTGGCCGAGGACGGTTTGCGTCCGTCGCTTGTTTTGACCCTGGGCCCTCGGGACAAGGTCTTGGCGCAGGAACTTCTGGCCGTGGCGGACCGCCACGGGCTGCGGGTCGAGAATCGGGGCGAGCTGACGCGTGAAGGCGTGGCGGCGCTGTATGCGCAGGCGGGCGCGCTGGTGTTCCCGTCGTTCGGCGAATCGTTTGGCCTGCCGTTGATCGAGGCCGCCAATGCCGGCCTGCCGATCGTGGCGTCCGAGCTCGATTATGTGCGCGACGTGTGCGTGCCCGTCCAGACGTTCGATCCGGGCTCGGCCACGTCGATTGCAAGGGCGGTGCGCCGCCAGCTCGCCGTGCCTAGCCCAATTGTGGCGCCCGACACGCCTGCCCAGTTCTGGGCCCGGCTCCGCGACTCCTCAGCAGCGAGCGCCTCGTGAGAATCCTGATCGTCAGCCAGTATTTCTGGCCGGAGCAGTTCTTCATCAACGACTTCGTGCGCGCATTGACGGCGCAGGGGCATGTGGTCGAGGTGCTGACCGGCAAGCCCAACTATCCGGACGGCAAGATCTTCGACGGCTATACCGAAGCGGGTTGCACGAGCGAGCAGTGGGATGACGGCACCGTGATTCATCGGGTGCCGCTGCGCACGCGGCGCGCGGGCGGTGGCAAGAATCTGGTCCTCAATTACCTGTCGTTTGTCGTAAACGGGCTGCGCCATGGTTACCGGGCTGTCGGGCACAAGGATTTCGATGTCGTCCTGGCGGTGGCATTTTCGCCGATCACGTCGGTAATCCCCGCTATTTACCTCAAATGGCGCAAGAGGCTGCCGCTGGCGATCTGGGTTCAGGATCTCTGGCCGGAAAGCCTGAGCGCGACCGGCTTCGTGCGAAACCGCACGATTCTTGCCGGCGTGGGCATGATGGTGCGCGCGATATATGGGGCCGCATCGCTGCTGCTCGTGCAGTCCAAGGCATTCCGCGAGCCCGTTGCACGCCTGGCTTCTGACCGCAAGATCGTCTACTACCCCAATTCAAGTCCCGATCCGCGCGCAACGCCACTGAAGCCTTGCACGTTGCCGGCCTCCCTGCTGGCAACGCTGGAGAATAATTTTTGCGTCGTCTTTGCAGGTAACCTTGGGACTGCCCAATCGCTGCATACAATCCTTGCCGCCGCGCGCAAGCTCAAAGGGCGCAACGATTCCAGAATCGTGCTGGTGGGCAGCGGCAGCATGCTGGGGCGAATCCGAGACGAGGTGGAGCGAGAAGGCTTATCCAATGTCGTGCTTGCCGGGCGCTTTCCCAATGATCAGATGCCGCATATCTTTGACAGGGCGGCGGGGTTGCTGGTCACTTTAAATAGGGACGCGATCCTGGCGCAGACGATTCCCAGCAAGGTGCAGGCGTACTTGGCCGCGGGCCGACCGATCATCGGCGCGCTGGACGGGGCGGGCGCCGAGGTCATTCGTGATGCGGGCGCCGGACTGGTATGCGCCGCCGAGGACTCGGATGGTCTGGCCGATTGCATAGAACGCCTGCGCGCAATGAATGAGGGCGAGCGCGAGGCGCTTGCCGCCTCCGGCCGCCGGTTCTACCTTGAGCATTATGAGATAACCCGTCAGGTCGACCGATTAGTGAGTATTCTTTCTGAGAAACTCGAATTGAAAGAGAAGGCTTAGCATGAAAATTTTGGTTCTAGGGGTAACGGGCATGCTGGGTAGCGCGGTTTTTTCGCGCTTCAGCGACGATCCGGCATTCGAGACGTACGGGACGCTGCGCGGTGCGGCTGGCCTGCGCCATTTCGATGAGCGCCATCGCAATAATCTGCTGACCGGCGTCGACGTGCTGGATAATGATTCCCTCGTGACGGTAATGGCCCGGGTCAAGCCGGACGTGGTCATCAACTGTGTCGGTTTGATCAAGCAGCTTGCCGATGCCAAGGATCCCTTGGCGGCGCTGCCGGTGAACGCCATGCTGCCGCACCGGCTGTCGCGCCTGTGCGCGCTGGCGTCGGCCCGCCTGATCCACGTCAGCACCGACTGCGTGTTCGATGGCCGCAAAGGGATGTACCTGGAATCGGATCCCTCCGATGCCGAGGACCTTTACGGCAAGTCGAAGTACATTGGCGAGGTGACGTCCGACGTCAACGCCATCACCCTGCGCACGTCGATCATCGGTCACGAATTGGGCAGCAATGTGGCTCTGGTGGACTGGTTCCTGTCGCAACCGGGCCCCGTCAAGGGATTCACGCGCGCCGTGTTTTCCGGCCTGCCGACCACCGAGCTGGCGCGGGTGATGAAGGACTTCGTGATTCCCCACCCCGAGCTGCACGGCCTGTATCACTGCGCCGTTGCGCCGATCGACAAGTATTCGCTTCTGAAGCTCGTGGCGCAGGTGTATGGCAAGGACATCGACATCATTGCAGACGATCAATTGAAGATCGACCGGTCGCTGGATGCCACGCGCCTCTTGCAGGCGACGGGTTATGTGCCTCCCTCGTGGCCGGAATTGATTCGTGAAATGCACGCGCATCGCCTGGTTCCCTAACGGATTGAATGGTTAATTTATGTTCGACAATAAAGTTCTCATGATTACCGGCGGCACCGGGTCCTTTGGACATACGGTGCTCAAGCGTTTCCTTTCCACGGATGTGCGAGAGATCCGCGTCTTCAGCCGCGACGAAAAAAAACAAGAGGACATGCGCATTGCCTTGGCCGACGACAAGGTCAAGTTCCACATCGGTGACGTGCGCGATTACGACAGCATCGCCCAGGCGATGATCGGCGTGGACTATGTGTTTCACGCGGCCGCGCTCAAGCAGGTGCCGTCCTGCGAGTTCTATCCCATGGAAGCGGTCAAGACCAACGTGCTCGGCACGGAAAACGTCCTGAACGCGGCGATTGCAGCCGGCGTGCAACGCGTGGTCGTGCTGAGCACGGACAAGGCGGTGTACCCGATCAACGCCATGGGCATCTCCAAGGCAATGGCCGAGAAGCTGGTGGTGGCCAAGTCCCGCGTCGCCGTCAATAACGGTCCGGTGATCTGCGCGACGCGCTACGGCAACGTGATGGCCTCGCGCGGGTCGGTGATTCCGCTGTTCATCAGCCAGCTGAAGACGGGCGAACCGCTTACCGTCACCGATCCCAACATGACGCGCTTCCTGATGTCGCTCGAGGATTCGGTGGACCTGGTGCTGCATGCGTTCGAGCACGCCAAGCAAGGCGACATCTTTGTCCAGAAGGCGCCGGCTTCCACCGTCGCCGACCTGGCGGTTGCGCTCAAGGAACTGATTGGCGGTGACAGCCCGCTCAAGGTGATCGGCACGCGGCACGGTGAAAAGCTGTACGAGTCGCTGATCTCGCGCGAGGAAATGGCAAAGGCCGAAGACATGGGCCGCTATTACCGGATTCCCGCCGATAACCGGGATCTGAACTACAAGAAGTATTTCGTCGAAGGCGAAACCGAGATTTCCGAGTTGGACGATTACACGTCGCACAACACGGAGCGGCTGGATGTGGAAGGTGTGAAGAAGTTGCTGTTGAATCTGGAATACATCCGGGGGCAGATCGATGCTTAAGGTCATGACGCTGGTCGGCACGCGTCCGGAACTCATCAAGATGAGCCGCGTCATCGCGGAACTGGATGCGCAGGTCGATCATGTACTGGTGCATTCCGGCCAGAATTACGACTACGAACTGAACCAGGTGTTTTTCGACGACCTGCAGATTCGCAAGCCGGATTATTTTCTGGGCGCAGCGGGCGATACCGCGGCCAAGACGATCGGCGACGTCATCATCAAGTCCGACGAGATCTTCGAACAGGAAAAGCCGGACGCGCTGCTGCTGTACGGCGACACCAACACCTGCCTGGCGGTGATCGCCGCCAAGCGCCGCAAGATTCCGGTGTTCCACATGGAGGCGGGCAATCGCTGTTTCGATCAGCGCGTGCCCGAAGAGCTGAACCGCAAGGTGCTCGACCACCTGAGCGACATCAACATGGTCCTGACCGAGCATGCGCGCCGCTACCTGATCGCCGAAGGCATCCGTCCCGAGACGATCATCAAGACCGGTTCGCACATGCAGGAAGTGCTGGCGTACTACATGGACGACATCCAGAAGTCGGACGTGCTGGCGCGCGAAGGCCTGACTGAAGACAAGTTCTTCCTGGTCAGCGTGCACCGCGAAGAAAACGTGGACACGCCGCAGAACCTGCGCGATCTGCTCGACACGCTGCGCCACCTGGCCGACACGTACGAATACCCGATCATCGTGTCGACGCACCCGCGCACCCGCAAGCGCCTGGAGGCGTTGGGCGACGCGCTGGACCATCCGCTGATTCGCTTCGTCAAGCCGTTTGGTCTGCTTGACTACATCAAGCTGCAGATGGGCGCATTCTGCGTGCTGTCCGATAGCGGCACGATCACGGAAGAAGCGTCGCTGCTGAACCTGCCGGCCATCACCGTGCGCAATGCGCACGAGCGTCCCGAAGGCATGGACGAGGGCACGTTGATCATGAGCGGCCTGAAGGCCGAGCGGGTGGCCGACGCGGTTCGCGTGGTCACCAGCCAGCATCGCCGCGGCGAGCGCGTGATTCCCGTGGTCAAGGACTACGAAGGCGGCCCGGTCTCCAAGCAGGTCGTGCGCGTGGTATTGAGCTATACGGACTATGTGAACCGGACTGTGTGGTCGAAATCCTGAACCGTCACCTGACTGCTGAATCATGCCTACAGTGATTTTCTGGTGCATTCTGGCGGCGGCCCTGGGTCTGGCCTGGGTACTTACCGGCGCGCTGCGCCGGTATGCCCTGGCCAGCCGCAGGCTGCTTGACGTCCCGAACAGCCGTAGTTCGCATGTGGTCACCACCCCGCGTGGCGGCGGCGTGGCCTTTGTGCTGAGCTTTCTGCTCGGCCTGCCGGTGCTCGTCTGGCTGGGCCTGCTGCCCGCGGTGACCGCGGTGGCGTTGGGCGGAGCGGGCACGGCCGTGGCCATCATCGGATTTCTGGACGACCGCGGCCATGTCGCGGTCCGCTGGCGGCTGCTGGTGCATTTCGGCAGCGCGGCCTGGCTGATGGCCTGGTTTGGCGGGCTGCCCGCGGAAGCGCTGGGCCAGGCGTCCGCGTTCTGGGCGGCCGTGGCAAGCGTGCTGGGTGTTTTTGCACTGGTCTGGCTGCTCAACCTGTACAACTTCATGGATGGCATCGACGGCCTGGCTGCCTCGGAGGCGATCTGCGCGGCGGTCGGGGCAAGCGTGATCTACGTTCTGACCGGCCATGAAGGCGCCATTGTGGCGCCCCTGCTGCTGGCTGCGGCCGTGGCGGGTTTTCTGTTGTGGAATTTCCCGCCGGCGCGCATTTTCATGGGCGATGCCGGCAGCAGCTTTCTGGGAATCGTCCTGGGTGGCCTGGCGCTGCACGGCGCGTGGCAGCAACCGGCCTTGCTGTGGGCCTGGCTGATCCTGCTGGGCGTCTTTGCCGTGGATGCAACCTGGACGCTCTTGCGACGGCTTGGACGCGGCGAGCGCGTTTACTTGGCGCATCGCATGCACGCGTACCAGCACGCCACGCGACGCTTCGGCGCGCACAAGCCGGTTCTGCTGACGGTAATTGCGTTGAATGTGTTCTGGCTGTTCCCCATCGCGCTTTGCGTGGCGCGCGGCTGGCTGTCGCCGCTGGCAGGCGTGCCTTTGGCGTATGGCCCTTTGCTGGCGCTTGCGATAGGCTGCAAGGCGGGCGTGCCCGAGAACCCCGGTCACCATCCGCAGGCGTCATAAGACGGCACTGAGGCAACCTCAGTTATGTGTTTTTCCCGGTCCGCTTGCGTGGCGGCCGTATTGCTACACTTTCATTTCGAGTCTTGGATTGAGACCACGAAGACCAAACGCCCACAATGACGAGCGGCATGAGTTTCCGGCAGATGCCGCTCGTTTGGGGTGACAAAAAGGGACAACAAGAGACGATGGCGAGATCGCTAGTGATTATCGGGGCGGGCATGCACGGACGCGCGGTGGCCGAGGCCGCCGAGCTCAGCGGCCATTGGCAGGAAATCCTGTTTGTGGACGACCGCTGGCCCGCCTTGCAGGAGACCGCTGGCCGCAAGGTCGTGTCCAATCTGGCGGGCCTGAGCGGCTTGAGCGGCTTGGCGGCCGATCAAGCCCAAGCGATTGCGGCAGTTGGCAATAACGCGTTGCGCGCCGGCTGGGTCAAGGCCATCGAAGCCGCGGGCTTGCCCCTGGCGACGGTGATTCATCCGGCGGCCTGCGTCAGTCCCAGCGCCACCATCGAGGCAGGCACTGCCATTCTGGCGATGGCGATGGTGGGGGCGAGCGCCCATATTGGCACGGGGTCCATCCTGAACGCGCACAGCACCGCGGATCACGATACCCATCTGGAAAACTATGCGCACCTGGGCACCGGCGTGCATCTGGCCGGCGGCGTGAAAGTCGGCGCCGGCGCCTGGCTTCAGGCGGGCTGCTGCGCGGGCTATGGCGTGGTCGTTCCCCCGGACACGGTGTATCCCCCGGGAACCGCTCTGAGCCATTGATTCGTTTTGACCGAATTTGTCGTCAATCCTTTAACTGGACGTCGCTGGACGTAAACCGTGCCATTACCCATCGCTTTTCGTTCGCTCATGGTGTTTCTGTTCGACCTGTTGGCGGCCCTCGTCGCCTGGGTGGGGGGCTTTCTACTGCGCTTCAACTTCGAATGGCCGGTGGGTTACGGCAACCAGATGCTGTTCGGCCTGCCGCTGCTGCTGATCGTGCACGCGATCGCTTGCCGTTGGGCCGGTCTTTATCGCGGCATATGGCTCTTCGCCAGCCTGCCCGACCTGAAGCGCGTCCTGAAGGCCGTGGCGGTCTCGGCGATCGCGCTGCTGATCGTCGCCAACCTGGTTCCCCCCTCGTTTTCGATTCCCCGCTCGCTGTTCCTGCTGTACCCGCTGCTGCTGCTCCTGTTCATGGGCGGCGGCCGGGCGGCGTGGCGGATGTGGAAGGAGCACCGGCTGTACGGCGGCCTGATCGCCCAAGGCAAACCCGTGGTGCTGGTGGGGGCGGGCATGCGCGCCGCTTCGCTGGTGCGCGAGCTTGAACGCAGCCCGGACTGGCAGGTCGTCGCGCTGGTCGACGACAACCCCAAGAAGTGGGGCCGGGAACTGGGCGGCTATCCCGTCGTGGGATCGCTGGATCGCCTGCCCAGCGTGTTGCAGGAATTCAAGGCGCGGCACATCATCCTGGCCATGCCGGGCGCGTCGGCCGACGTCAAGCGCCGCGTGACGGAGTTGGCCGTGCATTCGGGCGCGCAGGTCTTCGTGCTGCCCGAGGTGGACGACCTGATGAGCGGACGCGTCGCCATCAGCCAGATGCGGCCTGTCGAGATCGAGGATCTGCTGGGCCGCGACCCGGTGCAGATCGACTCGGCCCACGTCAGCACCCTGTTGCGGGGCACCACCGTGCTCGTGACCGGGGCCGGCGGGTCGATCGGCAGCGAGCTTTGCCATCAGCTCGTGCGCTTTGCGCCGGCGCGCGTCGTGCTGGTCGAAACGAGCGAATACGCGCTCTACAAGATCGAACAATGGTTTTCCACGCATTGGCCGGGCGTCAGCCTGGTCACGCTGGCGGGCGACGTGAAGGACGCCGACCGCATGGACGAGATCTTTGCGCGCTACCGGCCGCAGGTGATCTTCCACGCCGCCGCGTACAAGCATGTCCCCCTGATGGAGGTCGACAACGCGTGGCAGGCGGTGCGCAACAACGTGGGCGGCACGCTGGTCGTGGCCCAGTGCGCGCAGCGGCACAAGGCTGAACGCTTCGTCCTGATTTCCACCGACAAGGCGGTCAACCCCACCAATGTCATGGGCGCGACCAAGCGCCTGGCCGAGATGGTTTGCGAGGCCTTCCAGGCCGAAAAGGGCGGGACGCGCTTTGGCATCGTCCGATTCGGCAACGTGCTGGGCAGCACCGGCAGCGTCATCCCGAAATTCCATCAGCAGATCCAGCACGGCGGGCCGGTCACGGTCACGCATCCGGACATCACCCGCTATTTCATGTCCATTCCCGAAGCCGCGCAGCTGGTGTTGCAGGCGGCCGCCATGGGCGACGGGGGCGAGATCCACGTGCTGGACATGGGGTATCCGGTCAAGATCGTGGATTTGGCACGCAACATGATTCGCCTGTCGGGGTACGACGAAGAGCAGATCCGGATCGAGTTCACCGGGTTGCGGCCGGGCGAAAAGCTCTATGAAGAATTGCTGGCCGATTGCGAACAGACGCGGCCGACGCCGCATACCAAGTTGCGCATCGCCCGCTCGCGGCCCGTGCCGCCGGCGTTCCTGCGTGAATTGACCGAATGGCTCGAAAGCAGCAAAACCTACAGCGACGAAGTCGTGCGCGCCGGGTTGTTGCGATGGGTGCCGGAGTACACGCCCAAGGCGCATGAGGCCGGGTCCGGAGCGATGGCGGACGTTTCCGCGCGCACGGAGGCATCGTCATGATGGCCGTCACCGATACGCGTCGCGTGGGCGTGCTGGGCGCGACCAGCCTGGTGGGCGCCGCGCTGCTGAGCGAACTGAAGGCCCAATCATTCGCGCCCATCGCCTATTCCCGCCGGCGCGCCGCGTCCGCGGACGATGGCGTCCAGTGGCGCGCGCTTCCCGAGGCCGGCGGCAAGCCGGAATCGGTGTTTGGAGAACAAGACATTGCGGTATGGGTGTCGCTGGCGCCCATCTGGATCCTGCCGCAGTATTTCGACGCGCTGCGCGCCAGCGGGGCCAAGCGAATTGTCGCCCTGTCCTCGACCAGCCGGTTTACGAAGACGTCGTCTTCGGTGGAATCCGAACAGGCCCTGGCGCGCAAGCTGATCGACGCCGAGGCCGCGCTGATCGCCTGGGCCGAAGCGGCCGGCGTCGAGTACGTGATCCTGCGTCCGACCCTGATCTACGGGGGCGAGCACGACGGCAATATTTCCGAAATTGCCCGTTTCATCCGCCGGTTCGGCATGTTCCCGGTGTTTGGCGCCGCGCGCGGGCTGAGGCAGCCCGTCAAGGCCGCCGATATCGCGGCGGCAAGCGTTGCGGCCGTCACCGCGCCGGCGGCGGCCAATCAGGCGTACAACCTGTCGGGCGGCGAAACCCTGCAATACCGGCAGATGGTGGCCCGGGTGTTCGCGGCGATGGGCAAGCGCCCGCGCATCCTGACCGTGCCGCTGGGCATCTTCAAGCTTGCGCTGGCCGGCGTGCGCCTCGTGCCGCGCTATAGGCACTGGTCGGTCGGCATGGCCGAACGCATGAACGAAGACCTCGTGTTCGCGCATGACGACGCTCAGCGCGACCTGGGCTATCGGCCGTCAAAGTTCGAACCCTAGGCAAGGCACCGGGCGCGCATGGATCCGGCGGTTTGTTGTAAATTGCCGGAATTCTCGGGATTTTCCATTGCCTTTCAATTGGTCCAAGCAACCGTGATCGACGCTTGCACACGGCCTGAACCATTGCATTCTTCTTGATGCCCACTCGCATTCTCATTGTCCGCACGTCTTCCCTGGGCGACCTCGTCCACATGCTGCCGGCGATCACGGATATCGCCCGGCATGTGCCGGACGCGCAGATCGACTGGGTCGTCGAGGAAGCGTTTGCCGAGATCCCGACGTGGCATCCCGCCGTCAACGAAGTCATCAAGGTCGCGCACCGGCGCTGGCGTAAGTCGTGGTGGTCCGCCCAGGTGCGGGCCGAGCGCCGCGCGCTGCGCGAGCGCCTGCGCGCAGTGCGCTACGACATCGTCCTGGACATGCAAGCCCTCTTGAAATCGGCCTGGCTGGTGCGCCAGACGCAGGGCGTCAAGCACGGGCTGGACTGGCGGTCGGCGCGCGAACCACTGGCCTCGCTGTTCTACAACGTGCGTCATCGCGTCGAGTTCTGGCAGCCCGCCGTGATCCGGCAGCGCAAGCTGGCAGGCCTGACGTTCGGCTACCAGCACGCCGGCCTGCCGGATTTTGGGCTGCAATCCTTTGCGCGCCAGGCCACGCAGGCACCCGAGCCGGTCGTGGAAGTGGGCAGCGGCGGCCTGAACGCCGCCGAGCTGCCCCGGCTGCATCACCTGGACACGGACCGCGGCTATGCGGTGATCATGCCGTCGGCCAGCCGCGACGACAAGCTGTGGCCCGAAGAGGACTGGCGCGTGGTGTTTCGCCGCCTGCGCGAGGCCGGCTGCACGCTCAAGCTGCTGGCGGGCAACGAACAGGAAGCCGAACGCGCCCAGCTGCTGGTGGCCGGCATGGAAGGGGCCGAGGTGATGCCCCGCATGGACCTGACCGCGGTGGCCAAGCTGCTTGCCGGCGCGCGCCTGATGGTGGGGCTGGACAGCGGCCTCACGCATCTGTCGGCCGCGCTGGGCCGTCCCACGATCGGCATCTACCGCGCATCCACGCCGGTGCGCACCCCGCTGGTCGGATCCAACTACACCGCCAGCCTGGGCGACCGCGGCGCCTCGCCGTCGCGTGAGGCCGTCATGGCCTCGGTCGAGCAGGCGCTCGCCGCGCAGTGACATGAACCGCGGCGTTTACACGCTCGCGCTGCGGACCCTGGCGCCGCTGATCTGGCTGTGGATGGCCCGCCGGGCCAAACGCGCAGGCGGGCGCTGGGAAATCTTTTCACCCGAGCGTTTCGGCCGCCTCGAGCCCGCCTCGCAGTCACCGGACAACCCCGTCTGGGTGCATGCCGTCAGCCTGGGCGAGACACGGGCCGCGCTGCCGCTCTTGAACGCGTTGCTGGCGCAAGGCCTGCCTGTGTTGCTGACGCACACGACGGCGACGGGCCGCGCCGAGGGCGAGCGCCTCTTCAAGGACGCAATCGCCCAGGGACAGCTGCGCCAAGCCTGGCTTCCCTACGATTTTCCCGGCGCGACCCGCCGCTTCATGGCGGCGCACCGTCCGCGCTGCGGTCTGCTGATGGAGCGCGAGATCTGGCCGAATCTGCTGGCAGCGGCCCGGCAGGCCAAGGTGCCCATGGCGCTCGTCAGCGCGCGCTATTCCGCGTCGTCGCTACGGCAGGCGCGCCGGATGGGCAGCGTGATGCGCGAGGCGCTGGCCGGTCTGGATAAAGTACTGGCGCAGACGGCGGAAGATGCCGGCCGGCTGGCGCAGGCTGGGGCGCCTGCGGCCGAGATCACCGGCAATCTCAAGTTTGACCTTGTGCTGCCTGCCGCGCAGGTCGAGGCAGGACACGCCTGGCGCGCGCAACTGGGACGTTCCGTGGTGGCCGTGGCCAGCACGCGCGAGGGCGAAGACGCCCCGTTCATCGCGGCAATCAAGCGCCACGCGGCCGCGCCCGGCGCGCCGCTCTTTCTGTTGATTCCGCGGCATCCGCAGCGGTTTGACGAAGCGGCGGGGCTGCTGTCGAACGCGAAAGTGACGTTCGAACGGCGCTCGGCGGGCGGGACCGCGTCGCCGGATACGGCCGTGCTGCTGGGCGACACGCTGGGCGAAATGGCTTTTTATTACGCGGCGTCGGATGTGGCGATCGTGGCGGGCAGCTTTGCGCCGCTGGGCGGCCAGAACCTGATCGAAGCCTGCGCGGCGGGCGTGCCGGTGATCGTCGGGCCGCATACGTTCAATTTCAAGCAGGCGGCCGAGGATGCCATCGAGGCCGGCGCGGCGCGCCGCGCGGCGGATCCGACGCAAGCGGTGGACGCCGCGATGGCGCTGCTAAGCGATACGGCCGGCAGGCGGCAGGCGAGCAAGGCGGCCAGGGCCTGGTTCGACCAGCACGCCGGCGCGACGGCGCGCACGATGGCCGCGCTGGCGCCCTGGCTGGGCGAGCCGGCCGCGCGCCGGTAAGGCGCTCGTCAAGGCACTAGTTAAGGCGTTTTGCGCGGCGTCAGCGTCACGGCGCCGGGGTTCAATTCCTGGCTGAACCGCCGCGCATCCCGGCCCTCGTCCTCGGGCCGGGCGCCCAGCCAGCCCTGTCCCAGCGCAAAGACGCCCAGGTTCGCAAGCAGGATCAGGATGAAGAGCACGCGCATGCCGGACCTTCGTCAGAAAGAGGTGTTCAACGTGGCGCGCGCCACGGCGGCCAGCCCGTCCAGGACGGGATGGTCCAGGTAGACGGGAACGGGCGTCGCGCCAAACGCGCCGCCCGCATCGGCCAGCAGGCGTTCGATTTCTTGATGCACTTCGGGCCAGCCGCCGCCGGCCGCGTAGATCTGCGGCGTCTGGCCGTATCGCTGGCGGCCCGCCAGCCATTGGCGCACGACGGCGCCGGCCTGGGCAGCGGCAATGCCCGAGGCGATGGCCTCGTGCGTGTCCGTGGGGTAGGGCACGACCTGGCCGTTGGCGATGGGCAGGTTGGCCGTGCCGTGTGCAAGCGAGGTGCGCATCATGGCCGGGCCCGGCAGGATCAGGCCGCCCGCGAAGACGTTGTCCGGTCCGACGGTGTCGATGGTGGTGGCGGTGCCGAAGCTGGCCAGCACGAAAGGCGGATGCGTGCCCGGCAGGCGCGAGAGCACGCCGAGCAGCGACGCCCAGCGGTCGGCGCCCAGCTGGGTGGGGGTGCGATAACTGTTGACCAGACCCAGCGTCGTCGCTTGCGACAGCGACCATGTGACCACGCAGCCGTGTTTGTTCAGGATGTCCGCGATGGCGTCGCCGCGGGCCGCGCCGGCCACGTTCACGCCCAACGCGCGCAGCGGCGGCCGCGGCAGGGCGGCCAGCCAGTCATCCAGCGCGTTCAGGTCCAGGCCGTCGAAGGCGACGGCCGCGGGCTCGCGCGGCATGTCCGGATTGCTGGCGTCCAGCCAACCCACTTTGAGTCGGCTGTTGCCGGAGTCGATGAGAATAATCATGCTTGGCGTCGAATCGAAATTTCACCGACCGAGATCGGTGTGGCGCCCTCGGGCGTTTGCACCAGCAGGCGGCCTTGATCGTCCACGCCACAGGCGGTGCCGCTTAGAAGAATAGCGCCCTTGTCCAGCACGTTCACCTTGCGGCCCGCCAGGGCGTCCACCTGGTCGAAACGCTGCCGGAATACGCCGAAGCCTTCGCGTTCGAGCGTGCGGACCGCCTCGTGCCAGGCCGTGGCGCTGGCGCAGACCAGGTCGGCGGCCGCAGCCGCGTGCGCGGCGCCGGCCTGCACTTGGGTCCAGTCCGCGACCTCGCGGCCCAGGGCAAGCGACAGCTCGGCCGCATCGATAAGGTTCACGCCCATGCCGATCACCACGGTGTATCCGGCGTCGCGGCCGCCCGGATTGCGGGTGGTTTCCACCAGGATGCCGGCCAGCTTGGCGTCGTGCCATTGGACGTCGTTGGGCCATTTCATGCACAGGCCGCGCGGCTCGGGCCCGGCGACGGTGCGCAGCGCCTCGCAGGCGGCCACGCCGGCCAGCGGCGATAACGCGGCCAGTTGCGTGGCCGGCAGGTGCACGTCGAATGCGCACGAGAACATCAGCGTGGAGCCCGAGCGGTTCTGCCACGGGCGGCCGGCTCGGCCCCGGCCGGTCTCCTGCAGATGCGTGCCCAGCAGCCAGGGCTTGCCCGCGCCGGCGCCCGTGCGCGCGCGCGCAAGCAGGTCGGCATTGGTCGATCCGGTGCTGCGGGTCCAGGCAATGTCCTGGAAGGCGGGCAGGCGGTCCGCGAGCGTCCGGGCAAGCGATTCCGGGGCGGGCAGGTCGATGGGGCAAACGGGGGCGGGCATGGCCGCGATTGTAGGGCACGCGGGCCGCGCTCGCGGCTGCGGGGCCCCAGCGTTTATGATTGGCGATACATTTTGCATCGGTACCCCGACGACATGCCGCATTCCGCATTGCTTGCGACCGCCGCCGCGCCTTTTCGCTACGAAGGCGGGGTTTGCCACGTGGGCGGCGACTGGAGCGTCCTGGCGCTGGCCGAGTCGGGCGAGGTCGAACGCAGGCGCGCGGCCCTCGCGCAGGCGGCCAAGGACGGCGCCCGTTGGGACATGCACAGCATCCATCGGCTGGACACCATCGGCGCGCTGATCATCTGGCAGGCCTGGGGCGAGAAGCTGCCCGAGCGCGTGCGCTGGGGCGCCGGGCAGCAGGATGTCTTCAACACGCTGGCGATGAACAAGGGCGAGACGCCCGCGGCGGCGCCCAAGCCCGAGACATGGTCGTGGGTACGCGCCACCGGCGGCGCGGTCCTGCAGGCCGCCGAAAACGGCAAGGCGCTGCTCATCATGCTGGGCCAGCTCGTGCTGGATGTCGGCGCGATGCTGCGCCGGCCCTGGCTGGGCCCGTGGCGCGAGATCTCCGCGCAGGTGTACCGGACAGGCGCGCAGGCGCTGGGCATCACCGCGCTGGTGGGCTTTCTGATCGGCGTGGTGCTGTCTTACCTGTCGGCCCAGCAGCTACAGATGTTCGGCGCCGACCGCTTCATCGTGCGCCTCCTGGGGGTCTCCATCGTGCGAGAGCTGGGACCGGTGCTTGCGGCGATCCTCGTGGCCGGCCGGTCGGGATCCGCGATTACGGCGCAGATCGGGGTGATGCGCGTGACGCAGGAACTGGACGCGATGCTGGTGATGGGCATTTCGCACGGCCAGCGCCTCATCCTGCCGCGCGTGGTGGCGCTGGCGGTCACGATGCCGCTGCTGGTGCTGTGGACCAGCGCCATGGCGCTCCTGGGCGGCATGCTGGCGGCGATGGCGCAGCTGGGCGTGTCCGCGCAGTGGTTTTTGCAATCGCTGCCCGATGCAATCTCGCTGACCAATTACTGGATCGGCATGCTCAAGGGCGTGACCTTCGGCATCCTGATCGCGCTCATTGCCTGCCACTTCGGCCTGCGCATCCAGCCCAACACCGAAAGCCTGGGACGCGGTACCACGACATCCGTGGTTACGTCGATCACGGGCGTGATTTTGCTGGATGCGGTGTACGCGGTCATCTTCAGCAGGGTGGGCATCTGATGAATAGCGCTGCGCAACACCGGCTGTTTACCGAAGAGGGCGTCACCGTCGAGCCGGTCATCACCGTGCGCGGCCTTCGCACGGCCTTCGGCGATCACGTGGTGCACGAGAACCTGGACCTGACGGTGTTTCCGGGAGAAATCCTGGTGCTGGTGGGCGGCTCGGGCACGGGCAAGACGGTGCTGCTGCGGCAGATCATCGGGCTGGACGTGCCGGCAGCGGGCACCGTGAAGGTGCTGGGGCATACGCTTTCGGAACTGTCTCCGGGCGAACGCCGGCGCCTGTCATACCGCTGGGGCATGCTGTTCCAGGCGGGCGCGCTTTTCTCGGCGCTGTCGGTGTTCGACAACGTGGCGCTGCCGCTGCGCGAACTGCGCACGGTGCCCGAAGACCTGGTGCGCGACGTGGTCATGTGCCGGCTTGCGATGGTGGGCCTGTCGTCGCGCGATGCGGACAAGCGCCCCTCGGACCTGTCCGGCGGCATGGTCAAGCGCGTGGCGCTGGCGCGCGCGCTGTCGCTGGACCCGGAATTGCTGTTCCTGGACGAACCCACGGCGGGGCTCGATCCGCTGCGGTCCGACGAATTCGTCGACCTGGTGCGCAGTTTGCACCGGCAGCTTGGCTTTACCGTCGTCATGGTGACGCACGACCTGGACACGCTGCTGGCGCTGGCCACGCGCGTGGCCGTGCTGGCCGAGAAACGGGTGATCATTTGCGACACGGTGCCTGAAGTCCTGAAGTTCGATCACCCGTTCATTCATACATTCTTCCTGGGCGAGCGCGGCTTGCGCGCGCTGGGAGATTTGGCACCGAAGGGAATGCACCATGGAAAACCGTAGTCATGCGCTCATGGCCGGTATCTTCACGCTGGTCCTGCTGGCTGCCGCGACGCTGACGGCCATCTGGATCGGCCGCGACCGGACGCAATTGCAGCCATACGAAATCATTTCGGCCACGGCCGTCACCGGCCTGAATCCGCAATCGGCCGTGCGCTATCAGGGCGTGCCCGTGGGCCGCGTGCAGTCGCTGGCGCTCAATCCCGACAAGCCGGGGCAGGTGCGCATCCGGATTGGCGTGGCCCCCAACACGCCGATCACCGAATCGACCTGGGCCGAACTGGGCGTGCAGGGCGTGACCGGCATGGCCAACGTGGACCTGCGCGATGACGGCTCGTCGCTCAAGCGCCTGACGTCCACCGCCGAGCATCCGGCCGCCATTCCGCTGCGTCCGGGCTTTCTGGACCGTATCGAAAAGCGCGGCGACAAGCTGATTTCCAACGTCGAGGTGGCGACGGAGCAATTGAAGCGCGTGCTGAGCGAACAGAACGTGCAGGCCCTCACGGCCAGCCTGCAGAACGCCACCGACATCTCGCAGTCCCTCAAGGACGCCACCCGTGATCTGGCGCCCACACTGGCCAAGCTTGGTCCGCTGATGGATTCCTTGAACACCACCTCGCGCCAGGCCGACCGCGCCGCGCGCGAGATCGGCGACCTGGCCCAGCAGGCCCGCCAGTCGCTCGCGCGATTGAACGCGCCCGACGGCCCGCTGGCCGTCGCGACCCGCAGCCTGAACGACATCGCGCTGGCCGCCGCGCGGCTCGATGGCGAGACCTTGCCGGCCTTCACCACCATGGCCAACGATGTCAGCACGGCCGCACGGGGCGCCACCACCACCTTGCGCCGTGTGGACAGCACGCCGCAATCGTTCCTGTTCGGTCCCGCGCCCATTGCGCCGGGACCCGGCGAGCCCGGCTTTGCCGGATTCCGGAGATAGATCCCATGAAGATGCGCAGCGCCATTCTGATCCTGACCCTGGCCCTGGCCGGTTGCGGCATCGGCCGCGTGGACGCGCCGCCCCAGTTGTTCGACCTGGGGCTGGACGCGCGGCCGGTGCCTGCGTTGCCGGCGCGCGATCCGATCGCGCTGTCGTTCCAGGCCGCGCCGGGGCTGTCCGACACCGGCATGATCTGGCGCGTGGGCGACAGCGCCGCGCCCCGGTCGTACGCCACCTATCGCTGGGCGGCGTCGCCCGCCGAGCTGGTGCGCCAGCGCATCACCGATCGCCTGTCACGCCAGGGCGCGGTGCTGGGCGACCGCGTCACCTTGCAGACGCCGCAATTGCAGGTGTCGCTGGCGCAGTTCGAGCAGGTGTTCACTGAAGACGGCCAGTCGAGCCAGGGACGCCTGCTGCTGCAAGCCGTGTTGCTGAACGGGCGCGAGGTCGTGGGCCAGAAGCGCATCATGGTGGCCGCGCCCGCGCCCACGCAGGATGCCGCAGGCGGCGTGGCCGCGCTGCGCCAGGCCACCGACGAGGCCAGCGACCAGCTGGCGCAATGGCTGGCGGCGACGCTGCGACCGCCTGCCGCCGCCCGCGGAAAGTGAGCTCGGGCTCGCGCTTGCGCGCGCCGTTGACGGTTGACCCGGATTTCGCCGCGCGGGCCGGGCGGTTAACATCGTTCCTTTTTCCGCACGTTGAGTCCCGCCATGTCCGCACGCACTGAAACCCACGCTTTCGTCGGCGCCGCCGGCCGTATCGATTGCGCCATCGACTGGCCCGCCGACGCGCCGCGCGGCTGGGCGCTGGTGCTGCATCCGCATCCGCTGCAGGGCGGCGCACGCGAGAACAAGGTGGTCACGACCCTGTCGCGCGCCTGCGTGCAGCACGGCCTGGTGGCGGTGCGTCCCAACTTCCGCGGTGTCGGCCACTCCGAAGGCGTGTTCGACAAATCCGTCGGCGAAACCGAAGACATGCTGGCCGTCGTGGCGCAGATGCGCGAGCTGCACCCCGAGCTGGCGCAGGCGCCGTGGGTGCTGGCGGGATTCTCGTTTGGCACGGCGGTCGCCGCGCAGACCTACGCCGCGCTGGCCGAGCAGGGCGACGCCGTTCTGCCGTCGGCGCTGATGCTGATGGGGCCGGCGGTCAACCGCTTCCAATCGCACGAAGTGCAGGTGCCCGACGACACGCTGTTGGTGCATGGCGAAGAAGACGAGGTGGTGCCGTTGTCCGAAGCCATGGACTGGGCGCGGCCGCGCTCGATTCCGGTCGTGGTGGTGCCGGGCGCCTCGCATTTCTTCCATGGCAAGCTGCTCGTGCTGCGTCAGCTGGTGCAGGCCCGCCTGAAGGTCGCGCTGGACTGAAACGGGCCTTGCCGCCGCGGCAGGTTGCATCAGGTTGCATGTTTTAGGCGCGCAGGGAACCCTGCGCGGCCGGGATGGGTCTGATCGACTGCCTATAATTGTCAGCCACTTGCCCCGCGCCGGCGGGCGTCATTCCTGGACCCACGTTGCCGATGAAGAAATTGCCTCACTCCGCTCAATCCCCCGTTGTCTTTACCCGCCGCCTGATCTCGGGCGCCGTGTTGTCAGCGATGCTGGCGGCCTCACTGCCGGCGTGGGCGCAGCAGGCGCCAGCCGCACCCGCCGCCGCGCCGGCCGCGACGGCCCCGGCGCCGTCGCCCTCGGGTGCAGTGCCTGTTGGCGACGTGTCGGCCGTCCCGGCTCCCACCATCGCGGCCAAGGCCTGGATCGTCATCGATGTGAACAGCGGCCAGACGCTGGCCGCATCCAACCCCGACATGAAGGTCGAGCCGGCCTCGCTCACCAAGATCATGACGGCCTACGTCGTGTTCAACGCGCTGGACGAAAAGCGCCTGACGCTGGAGCAGACCGTGCCGGTGTCCGAGCACGCGTGGCGCACGGGCGGCTCGCGCATGTTCATCGAGCCGCGCAAGCCGGTCACGGTGGACGAACTGAACCAGGGCATGATCGTGCAATCGGGCAACGACGCCTCCGTGGCGCTGGCCGAAGCCGTGGGCGGCAGCGAATCCGCCTTTGCCGCGCTGATGAACCAGGAGGCCGAGCGCCTGGGCATGAAGAACACGCACTTCATGAACGCCACGGGCCTGCCCAATCCCCAGCACGTGACGTCCACGCGCGATCTGGCCACGCTGTCCGCGCACCTCATCACGGATCACCCGGACTTCTTCCACTACTACAAGCAGAAGAGCTACACCTACAACAAGATCACGCAGCCCAACCGCAATCGCCTGTTGTGGGCCGACCCCTCGGTCGATGGCATGAAGACCGGCCATACCGACTCGGCCGGCTACTGCCTGGTCTCCACGGCCATGCGCGGCGACCGCCGCATCCTGGTGGTCGTGGTGGGCACCGACAGCGAAGCGACCCGCGCCGAAGAAAGCCTGAAGCTCCTGAACTGGAGCTTCCAGAACTTCGACACGGTCAAGCTGTTCGACAAGAGCCAGCCCGGCATCGACGCCCGTGTCTGGGAAGGCACCGCCGAAAACGTCAAGCTGGGTCCGCCCAATCCGGTGTCCATCGCCGTGCCGCGCGGCAAGGCCGGCGACTTGAAGCCGGTTGCCCAGCGCACCGATCCGCTGATCGCGCCGCTGGCCAAGGGTCAGCAGGTCGGCACGCTGCAGTTCACGCTGGACGGCAAGGTGCTGCGCACCGAACCGCTGGTGGTGCAGGACGCCGTCGAGCGCGCCGGCTTCTTCGGCCGCATGGTCGACACCGTCAAGCGCTGGTTCCAGTAAATCGGCGCACCGCGGCCAGGGCCGCGGGTGTAAGCTAGCAGCGGGCGTTTCGTGCGCGAAACGCCCGTTTTGCATTCTTCGGGGGCGGGCCGCGCGGCTCGTCCCTGTTCCATTTCAAATTCAGGAGTGCCTCATGATTCCGGGCGTGCCGGGCGAAAGCCAGGTGTATCTCAACGGTGAATTCCTGCGCATGGACGAGGCCAAGGTCTCCGTCCTGGACCGCGGCTTCATTTTCGGCGACGGCATTTACGAAGTCGTCCCCGTGTACCAGGGCAATGCGTTTCGCATGGCCGAACACCTTGACCGTCTTGACCGCAGCCTGGCCGCCTTGCGCATCGCGCAGCCGTTCGACCGCAGCGGGTGGATCAACCTGATCGAGCAGTTGCTGGACCGCTCCAATCTGGACACCTGCATCGTCTATCTGCAGGTGACGCGTGGCGTGGCCAAGCGCGACCATCCGTTCCCGTCGCCGGCCGTCACCCCCACGGTGTTCGGCATGATCGCGGCCTGGTCGCCCCCGACGGCCGCGCAACGCGCACAGGGCCTGTCCGCCATCAGCATCCCCGACGAACGCTGGCTGCACTGCGAGATCAAGTCCGTGTCCCTGTTGGGCAACGTGCTGGCCAAGCAGCAGGCCGTGGATGCGCAGGTGGACGAAGTCCTGCAGTTCCGCGACGGCTACCTGACCGAAGGCGCGTCCACCAATATCTGGGTCGTGTCCGGCGGAAAGCTGCTGGCCCCGCCCAAGAACAACCTGATCCTCGAAGGCATCCGCTACGGCCTGATGGGTGAACTGGCCGCCGAGGCCGGCATCCCGTTCGAGTCCCGCCGGATCTCGCAAGCCGAGGTGGAGCAGGCCGACGAGCTGATGCTGTCGTCCGCCACCAAGGAAGTGCTGGCCATCGTTTCGCTGGACGGCAAACCGGTCGGATCGGGCAAGCCCGGCCCTGTTTTTGAGCAATTGCGTGCGGGTTATGATGCCCGCATCGCCGCGCTGTAGTCCCGGCGCGGGGCGGCCCGCTTGCGATACCTGCGGGTCGGCCGCCCGCCCCGGCGGCGCCCGCCGGCACTTGCCGGCGCGCCGCTTGCCCCCATATAAGAACATTCAGGGGCAACTCTTTTTAGGCACATCATGCACATTCCGCCCGAAGATTCGTTGATCGAATATCCCAGCGACTTTCCCATCAAGGTCATGGGCAAGCACCATCCCGACTTTGCGCAGACGCTGACCGAGGTCGTATTGCAGTTCGATCCGGCATTCGACGCCGCGACCGTCGAAATGCGGCCCAGCAAGGGCGGCAACTATCTTGGCCTGACCTTCACCGTGCGCGCGACCTCGCGCGAGCAGCTCGACGCGCTGTACCGGGCGCTGCATGGCCATCCCATGGTGTCCATCGTCCTGTAAGGCAAGACCGCTGTGATCAAGTGGCTCGCGCGGCCGGTGGATTACCTGCCGGTCTGGCAGGACATGCAGGCGTACACCAGTCAGCGCGACGCCGGCACGCCAGATGAAATCTGGCTGTGCGAGCACACGCCGGTCTACACGCTGGGCCAGGCGGGCCGGCCGGAGCACGTGCTCAACCCCGGCAACATTCCCATCGTGCATTGCGACCGCGGCGGTCAGGTGACCTATCACGGCCCCGGGCAGGTCATGGCCTACGCGCTCTTTGACCTGCGCCGCGCCGACATGTACGTCAAGGAATACGTGGCGCTGCTGGAATCGGCCGTCATCGACACGCTCGCGCAGTTGGGCGTGGGCGGGGCCTGTCGCAAGCCCGGTGCGCCGGGCGTCTATGTGCCGCATCCCGAAGGCGGTGAGCTGGCCAAGATCGCGGCGCTGGGCATCAAGATCCGCAACGGCCGCGCCTACCATGGCGTGTCGCTGAACGTCGAGATGGATCTGGCGCCGTTCCTGGGCATCAACCCCTGTGGCTACGAAGGCTTGCGCACCGTCGACATGGCGGCCTGTGGCGTGCGGCGCACGCCCACCGAGACGGGCGACGCGCTGGCGCAGAACCTGGCGCTCGCCTGGCATCGCCGAAGGAACACGAATTGAAGACCTACACCGCGGCCGAGGTCGCTGCCACCACGCCCGAACAGCTTGCCCGGCTGCGCGAATCCGGGCCGCCCGAGGAATATGCCGCATGGATCCGCGCCGCCGCCGACCTGGGGCTGACCGAGGCGCAGACGATCTACGGGCAGATGCTGCTGGACGGCGTGGGCGTCGAACGCCAACCCGCCGAGGGACTGTCGTGGTTCAAGCGCGCGGCGCACGCCGATCACCCCATGGCCATCAACATGGTGGGGCGCTGCTATGAAAACGGCTGGGGCGTCGCGGCCGACGATACGGTCGCGGCGTACTGGTTCCGGCGTGCGGCGGACGCGGGCCTGGATTGGGGCATGTACAACTACGCGCACATGCTGCGCACGGGCCGCGGCGGCGTCACGCAGAATCAGGCGGCGGCGCTGGCGCTTTACCAGCAGGCCGCGCAGGCCGGTCACGTGAAGTCGATTGGCGTGGTGGGCCGCTATCACGAAGCGGGCGACGTAGTCCCGCAAGACCTGGAACGCGCGTTCGATTGCTATCGGCGCTGCGCCGAGGGCGGCGATTTCCGGGGCATGTTCCACCTGGGCCGCATGCTGCTGTTGCAGGGCCGCAAGGAAGACGCCGTGGCGTGGCTTGTGCGCGTTCCCGAAACCGCCACGCAGGCGTTCCTGAAGGAAGCCAACGGCATGCTGCAGGACTGCGGCTTTCCCGCCCTGTACGAGGTCGCGGACTGACGCGGATCAGGTGCTGAGCCGCAGGTCCAGCACCACATCGATCATGTCGCGCTGGCCCGCGCCGCGCTCGCCCTCCAGCCGGTCCAACAGCAACTGACCGGCCCGCCGGCCCAATTCGGCGGCGTCCACGCCCAGCGTGGTCAGGCCCTGCACCCACTGCACGGCGCTGCCGTCATCCGAAAACCCCAGCACGGCCAGATCCTGCGGCACCTGCAGGTCGCGGTTGTGCGCTTCCGACACGGCGGCGGCCGCCAGCAGGTCGGACGTGCAGAACACCGCATCGAAGATCGTGTTGGTGGCCAGCAAGCGCAGAAAAGCCATGCGGCCGTCGTTCATGTGCTGGACCTCGGGCTGCACGATGTCGGCGACCCGTTCCAGGCCCAGCGCGGCGGCGCTGCCGACGAAGCCCTCGCGCCGGGCGCGCTCCCAGGGCGTGTCGGCGCTGATGCAGGCAACGCGCAAATGGCGCTTTTCGGCCAGGTGCCGCGCCGCCATGCGGCCGGCCTCGGCGTTGTCGATCGCCACCGCGCTGTCCAGCATCTGGGGCGAAAGGCTCCAGGTCTCGACGACCGGAATCTCCAGCGCGGCGAGCGTGGCGCGCAGTGCGGCGTTGTCCAGGGGACCGACGACGAGGGCGGCCGCTGGCTGCAGCGCCTCCAGCAGCGGCAGCGCCGCGGCGTCGTGCCAGGGCGCCGCCGCCAGGTAGTAGCCGGCGGGGGCCAGCCGCTCGCTGCACGCCTGGAGGGCACGGGCGGTCGGGCCGGCATCCAGACGGGCGGCAATCACGGCAATCGGGGCGGGCGAGGGCAGGCTGGGCATGGCAAAAGGCAGGAAATGCGTCAGGCCAGACGATAACCCAGGGCCGGCGGTCCCCGGGGGCGCGGGACGTTCCCGCGGCGGATTGGGCCGTGAGGGGTAAAATGCCTGTTTTCTCCCAGACCCGGCCGCTTTTGCGCGCCGGTCACGAAGGTGTCCCATGTCCACGCTCGCCGAGTCTCCTGTGCCCTCGAACGAATCCGCCGCCGCGCCTGCCGAGGCGGTCTACGATCCGACGCAAAAGCAGAAATCGCAGGCCAAGACGGCGCGCATTCCCATCAAGATCATTCCGGCCGAGCGCCTGAAGAAGCCCGAATGGATCCGCGTGAAGGCCGCCGCGCCCGGTTCGCGCTTCTACGACATCAAGCGCATCCTGCGCGAGCACAACCTGCACACGGTCTGTGAAGAGGCCTCGTGCCCGAACATCGGCGAATGCTTCGGCAAGGGCACCGCCACCTTCATGATCATGGGCGACAAGTGCACGCGCCGCTGCCCGTTCTGTGATGTGGGCCACGGCCGGCCCGATCCGCTGGACACCAAGGAACCCGAAAACCTGGCGCGCACCATCGCCGCCATGAAGCTGTCGTACGTGGTGATCACCTCGGTCGACCGCGACGACCTGCGCGATGGGGGCGCGGGCCACTTCGTGGACTGCATCACGCATATCCGCGAACTGTCGCCCACCACCCGCATCGAGGTGCTGGTGCCCGACTTCCGCGGCCGCCTGGACCGCGCGCTGACCATCCTGAACGCCGGTCCCCCGGACGTCATGAACCACAACCTGGAAACCGTGCCGCGTCTGTACAAGCAGGCGCGTCCGGGCTCGGACTACATGCACTCGCTGAAGTTGCTGGCCGAGTTCAAGAAGCTGCATCCGGAAGTGCCCACCAAATCGGGCCTGATGCTGGGCCTGGGCGAGACCGACGAGGAAATCCTGCAGGTGATGCGCGACATGCGCGAGCACAACGTGGACATGATCACGATCGGCCAGTACCTGCAGCCGTCCGAACACCACCTGCCGGTGCTGCGCTATGTGCACCCCGATACGTTCGCGATGTTCGAGCGCGAAGCGTACGCGATGGGGTTCTCGCATGCGGCGGTTGGCGCGATGGTGCGGTCTTCGTACCACGCCGACGAGCAGGCGCACGCGGCTGGCGTGAACTGATCGCCGGATCGGTCTGGGCGTGGCCTTGCGTGGCCGCGCCCGCTACGCCTGCGAAAAAAACTTCTCCACGCCGCAGGCCACGAGCGCATCCAGGCTCTCATCTACATACGCGGTCCAGTCGGCTGGCGCAAAGCCGGTTGCCAACATCAAGGCCGTCGTGTCCAGCCGTGAGTTGCGCGGCCGCGCGGCGTCTGCCGCATAGTCCGCCGACGCCACGGCGGCAATCTGCTCAGGTTTCAGCATTAGATTGACGCCCCGCTTGCGGGCGCCCGCGACAAGGTACTGCGCGTACGCATGCCAGCTTGTGGCGCCTGCAGCCGCGACGTGATAAAGCCCCGACGGCAGCGTCCGAGCCTGATGCAGGGCGATGCAGCGCACCGTGGTTTGCGCGATCAGCGAAGCGGGCGTCGGCGTGCCGTGCTGGTCCGCCACGACATGTAGCGAGGCACGCGTGCGGGCCAGGTTCAGGATCGTGCGAAAGAAATTGCGCCCGTGCAGCGAATGGATCCAGCTGCAGCGCAGCACCAGCGCCTGGCAACCGCTCGCCGCAATGGCGCGTTCTCCGGCCAGTTTGGTGGCGCCATACACATTGATGGGATTGGGCGCGTCGGCTTCGGTGTAGGGCCGCGCAAGCGCGCCGTCAAAGACGTAATCCGTGGAGTAGTGAACCAGCAGCGCGCCGCTGGCCGCGGCGTGCCGTGCCAGCGTGGACACCGCCACCGCGTTCACCTGGGCGGCTGCTTCGGGTTCGCGCTCGGCCTGGTCGACCGCGGTCCATGCGACCGCGTTGACGATGATGTCCGGGCGATGCGCGTGCAGCACCGCGGTAATGGCCCCCTGGTCGCGCAGGTCCAGGGCATCCCGGCCCAGCGTCGTCAGATCGCCCGCCGCCGGCAGGACGGCCTGCAGCGCACGGCCCAGCTGGCCGTCCTTGCCCAATAACAGGATGCTTGGCATGAGGGCGGGCTCCGGAAGGCGCGAGGACAGGTCAGCGGCGCGCCTGCGCGCCGGCCCAGAAGGTGTCCTGCTGACCAAGATGCCGGTTGACGTAGCGAGCCAGCACGAACATCAGGTCCGAGAGCCGGTTCAGGTATTGCCTGACCGGCGCGTTGACGGCCTCGACGCCCGCCAGCGCCACCACGGCGCGTTCGGCGCGCCGGGCCACCGTGCGGGCCATGTGCGCCAGCGCCGCGGGCCGGGAACCGCCAGGCAGGATGAATTCACGCAGCGGCGGCAGCGCCGCGTTGTAATGCGCCAGGCGCGCATCCAGGTGGGCCACCTGTTCGTCCTTGACCGCCACATGGCCGGGGATGCACAGCTCCGCGCCCATGTCGAGCAGGTCGTGCTGGATGGTGAGCAGGTCGGCGGCCACGTCCTCGGGCAGGGTTTCGGTCAGCAGCAGGCCGATGACGCTGTTCAGCTCGTCCACGTCGCCCAGGGCGGCGATGCGGGGGGCGTCCTTGGGGATCCGGGATCCGTCCCCCAGTCCAGTGGTGCCATCGTCACCGGTGCGGGTGGCAATGACGGATAAGCGGTTGGCCATGGTGATGTGATTCGGTGTGGTGAGAAGCGGGTGGTGAAAGAGGTAAGCGGCTTGCGTCCGACGGTAAGCGCGCCCGCCGCGAAGAGGGGCTGTCAGCAAACAACCGTCAGGATTGTTGCGCACTGGCAGCGGAACTGTTGCATTCGCGCAGTATCCTAGCACTGTAAAAAGCGGCAAGACCGCCTCGGCATCTTGCCCGCTCGGACCGCATAGGGAGGTTTCATATGGGTTTTAACCGCAAATACACAACGCCCATGGCCGTTGCCACCGCAATGGCCGTCGTCTCGCTGGCCACGCCCCTGGCGTTCGCGCAGCAGGCCGACGCCACGGGCGAGGTGCGGCGCGTGGACGCCGCTGCGGGCAAGGTCACGATCAAGCACGATGCCATCAAGGCGCTGGACCTGCCGGCGATGTCGCTGGTCTATCAGGCCGATCCGGCGTTGCTGGCCAATATCAAGGCGGGCGACAAGGTGCGCTTCACCGCCACGCGCAAGGACGGCAAGTACGTGGTGACGGCGATCTCGAACTGATGCCGGCCTAATGAAAAACCCCGCCGCAATCGCTTGCGGCGGGGTTTTTTTGCGTCCGGTTGCGCCGGGGGCGGGATCAGAGCACGTAACGCGCCAGGTCCTGGCTGCTGGCGGCTTCGGCCAGCTGCGCGTTGACGTAGGCGGCGTCGATCCTGACGTGCCTGTCCTGGCTGGAGGTCGCATCGAAGGACAGCTCGTCGAGCAGCTTTTCCATCACCGTGTACAGACGGCGGGCGCCGATGTTTTCGGTGGTTTCGTTGACCTCGAAGGCCAGCTCCGCCAGGCGGCGCACGCCTTCGTCGGTGAATTCGAGCTCGACGTCCTCGGTGGCCATCAGCGCCGTGTACTGCTTGGTCAGCGACGCATCCGTGTCGGACAGGATGCGCACGAAGTCTTCGGCGGTGAGCGATTCGAGTTCGACGCGGATCGGGAACCGGCCTTGCAGCTCGGGGATCAGGTCCGACGGGCGCGACAGGTGAAAGGCGCCCGACGCGATGAACAGGATGTGATCGGTGCGGACCATGCCATAGCGCGTGTTGACGGTGGTGCCTTCAACCAGCGGCAGCAGGTCGCGCTGCACGCCCTGGCGCGAGACATCGGCGCCGCCGGATTCCTGGCGGGCGGCAATCTTGTCGATCTCGTCCAGGAAGACGATGCCGTTCTGCTCGACGTTGGTGATCGCCACGCTGCGCAGGTCTTCTTCGTTGACGCGCTTGGCGGCTTCTTCGTCGACGATGAGCTTGAAGGCTTCGCGCACCTTCATCTTCTTGGGCTTTTTCTTGTCGCGCGCCATGCCCGCGAACATGCCGCGCAGCTGCTCGGCCATTTCTTCCATGCCCGGGGGCGTCATGACGTCCATTTGCGGCACGGTCTGGGCGACTTCGATCTCGATCTCCAGATCGTCGATCAGCCCTTCGCGCAGGCGCTTCCTGAAGGTCTGGCGGGCGCTGTTGTCTTCGCCGCGCTGCGGTTCGCCCGAGGCGCCGCGGGGCGGAGGCACCAGCGCGTCCAGGATGCGGTCTTCGGCGGCGTCCTCGGCCTGGGTGCGCACGCGGCGCATTTCCAGCTCGCGGGTCTGCTTGATGGAGTATTCGGTCAGGTCGCGGATGATGGTGTCCACGTCGCGGCCCACGTAGCCGACCTCGGTGAATTTGGTGGCTTCGATCTTGATGAACGGCGCGTTGGCCAGCTTGGCCAGGCGGCGCGCGATCTCGGTCTTGCCGACGCCGGTCGGGCCGATCATCAGGATGTTCTTGGGATGGATCTCGTGGCGCAGGGGCTCGGCGACCTGCTGGCGGCGCCAGCGGTTGCGCAGCGCCACGGCGACGGCGCGCTTGGCGCGGTTCTGGCCGACGATGTACTTGTCGAGTTCGGAGACGATCTCTCCGGGCGTCATGTTGGATGCGGACATGAGGGCGGATCCTTGATGCTAGGGCGGGCTGGGAGGGCGCCGCGGCGCAGGCTGCGCCGCGTGGCGGGCGTCAGTCGCCCAGCGTTTCGATGACGTGGTTCTGGTTGGTGTAGATGCACAGGTCGCCGGCGATCTC
Organism: Achromobacter sp. GbtcB20; assembly: GCF_019091095.1. NCBI lineage: Bacteria > Pseudomonadati > Pseudomonadota > Betaproteobacteria > Burkholderiales > Alcaligenaceae > Achromobacter > Achromobacter sp. GbtcB20. The sequence continues at coordinate 126,643 of NZ_JAGXJZ010000009.1, forward strand.
GAGCGATTGCTTGATGATCGTCTCGGGCGGCAGGTCGGTGTTGCGCAGCAGCGCGAGGGCGGCCGACTGGGCGTACGCGCCGCCGGAGCCGATGGCGGCCAGGCCGTGCTCGGGTTCCAGGACGTCGCCATTGCCGGTGAGCACCAGCGTGTGCTCGGCGTCAGCCACGATCAGCATGGCTTCCAGACGGCGCAGGACGCGGTCGGTGCGCCAGTCGCGGGTCAGTTCGACCGCGGCGCGCATCAGGTTGCCCTGGTGCTTTTCAAGCTTGGCCTCGAAGCGTTCCTGCAGCGTGAACGCATCGGCGGTGGCGCCGGCAAAGCCAGCGAGGATCTTGTCGTGATAGAGGCGGCGGATCTTGCGGGCAGTGCCCTTGATGACGATGTTGCCCAGGGTGACCTGGCCATCGCCGCCCAGCGCGACGCGGTTGCCGCGGCGCACACACACGATGGTGGTGGCGTGAAATTGTTCCATGCGTTCCTTCCTATGAAAAAGTTAGCTGGGGGCGGTCGCGGGGATATCAAGGTCTGGGGACTTCATGCGCCCCGGGGACGATAAAAAAGGCCATGCGCGGAAACCGGCATGGCCTTTCAGGGGACGGAGCGAATGCGGGACGGGTCAGTCGCCGTACAGCTTTTGACGCATCTCGCGGCGTTCCTGCGCTTCGAGCGACAGGGTGGCCGTGGGGCGGGCGAGCAGGCGCGGGATGCCGATGGGCTCGCCCGTTTCTTCGCACCAGCCGTATTCGCCGCTGTCGATGCGGGCGATGGATTGCTGCACCTTCTTGAGCAGCTTGCGCTCGCGGTCGCGGGTGCGCAGTTCCAGGGCGTGCTCTTCCTCGATGGTGGCGCGGTCGGCGGGATCGGGCACGAATTGCGTTTCACGCAGGTGCTCGGTGGTCTCGCCGGCGTTGGCCAGAATGTCCTGCTCGAGTTGTTTGAGCCGTTCCTTGAAGAACGCCAATTGGCGGTCGTTCATATAGTCGGACTCGGGCATGGCCAGCATTTCCTTCTCGCTGGGCAGATCAATCGCCGTATCGCTCGTCGACTTGCTTGATTTTTTGGTTGCTGCCTTGGTAGCCATGTAAACACTCCACTATGAATCGATCCTGGCGCGGGCGTCCGTCCCGGTCCGTGTTACTTGTTGCCTACGCTATCCGTACCTCACAGTACTGCCTTCGTCGCATCGCGTCACGCAGGAATGGGGATTACCCCGCCAGGCACTGCTCCAAGCCCCGGGTAAAAATCTCCTGGGGCAGCTTACGTCCGATGAACACCATCTTGGTGGACGGTTTTTCGGCCGCGGTCCACGGCTTGCCGGGTTCGGCGCCCATCATCATGTGCACACCCTGGAACAACATGCGGCGGTTGATGCCCTTCATGTACAGGATGCCCTTGTAGCGCATCAGGTCGGGGCCATAGACCTGCACGACGCCGCCCAGGAATTCCTCAAGGCGCGCGGGATCGAACGGCTTGTTGGAACGGAACACGAACGCGCCGATTTCGTCGTCGTGCTTGGGATGGTGATGATGGGCATGATTGCAGTGCGCGCCGCATTCGCCGTCGTGGTCATGATCGTGATCGTGGTCATGGCCGTGGCCGTGATCATGGTCGTGATCGTGCCCGTGGGCGTGGTCGTGCGCGGCGTCCGGATGCTCATCGGCCAGAAACTCCGGGTCGATGTCCAGAATGGAATTCAGGTTGAAGCCGCTGATGTCGATGATGGACTTGAGGTCGACGTCGCCGAAGTTGACGGCGGTGATCGGCGCGCGCGGGTTCATGTGAACCAGGCGGTGGCGCAGCGCTTCGTAGTCGACTTCGTTGACCAGGTCTTTCTTCGAGATCAGGATGCGGTCGGCGAAACCGACCTGCTTCTGGGCTTCGGGTTGTGCGTCGAGCGTGGCCATGCCGTGCTTGGCATCGACCACCGTGACCACCGCGTCCAGGCGGTAGTACTCGGCGATGTCGTCATCCATGAAGAACGTCTGGCATACGGGGCCGGGGTTGGCCATGCCGGTGGTTTCGAGGATGACGCGTTCGAAATTCAGGTCGCCGGCTTCGCGCTTGGCGCGAAGGTCGGACAGCGTGCGCATCAAGTCGCCGCGCACCGTGCAGCAGACGCACCCGTTGGACAGTTCGATGATTTCTTCGTCGCTGTCCTGCACGAGCAGGTCGTTGTCGATGCTTTCCGGCCCGAATTCGTTTTCGATGACCGCGACGCGGCGGCCATGGAATTCGGTCAGGATGCGTTTGAGCAGGGTGGTCTTGCCCGCACCGAGGAAGCCGGTGAGGATGGTGACGGGAACCATTTTGTCCAAACTGCGCGGGGTATTCATGGCGAAGCTGCTAGCGTGATGTCAGGGGCGTGAAACACGGCGCCTGACGGGGTTTTCAGTCCCTGCCGGAGATGTCTGCCACAGGCTGCGACAGCCGCCGATAGCGGCCGGACGCAGGATTACAGCACAGTCGGGGGCAGGGGGCAAACCCCGGGCCAACCCGGGGGGCGTGGCCGCCAGATGGCAGCCGAACGCCGTCAAGTATGGGGCGATACCCCTATTTTGGGGCGGTTTGCGGGGTTTCAAGAGCGCATGGGCGCGCAAGCGGTAACCGCGCTGAAACGTTCAGGTCAGGCGGGCGCATCCAACGGATGAAACGAAAGGGGGAAGATCCCCGTTCAGTGGTGATGGTGGTGGTGACCCGCGTCGGCCGGCTGCGTCTTTTGGCACTGCGGGCACAGGGCGCGGATCTCGGTTTCGTGCGTGGCCAGCGCATAACCCGTCTGGGCGACGCGTTCGGCCAGCTGCCGGCTCATGGCCGGGTCGGAGACTTCGGCAACGGCGCCGCAACCGGTACAGACGACGAGCAGGTCGTGAGGCGCGCCGCCGGCGTCGTGGCAGGCGCTCCAGGCGTTTACGGCATCCAGGCGGTGTATCAGGCCTTCGTCCATCAGGAAGTCCAGCGCACGGTACACCGTGGGTGGCGCGGCGCCGGGGTGAACGGCGCGCATCGCGTCCAGCAGCTCGTAGGCCTTCAGGCTACGGCCATGGCGCAGCAGGAGTTCAAGGACCTTGCGGCGGATGGGGGTCAGGCGGCGTCCGCGCTGCGCGCACAGCGTTTCGGCGACGCTGAGCTGAGCGCCTACGCTGTCGTTGCGGGGTGGACGGGACGGTGCGGACATGGCGGGCTTTATCTGAATGGAAAGCGCGCGCGCGATGCGCGCGCGAGATGCCTGGAAGGTAGCAGAAAACCCCTGGGTCCGGGAACTGCCGGCAGGCTAGTCCGATTTGGTTATGATATAACATAATAAAACCATCGCTGTTCCTTTACGCTTCCGTTTTCCGCTGTTGCCTGCCATGTCCCACTTCACGCTCCTGCCCCCGCGGTCCGGCGCCGCGCCCGGCCGGCGCGCGCCCGCCCGATCCGCATTTCTTGTTTCCGCATGGCGCCGCATGGCGTATGCCGCGGTGGCCGCCGCCGTGCTTTGGGCGTTGACGGGCTGGGCGCTGGACTGGTGGACGCTTGCGGGGTGGTTGCGATGATGGCGGCGCCCATCACCGTCGAGCTGGCCGACGCCTCGTTCGGCTGGCACGGGCGGCCCGCGCTGCGCTCGGTCTCGGGCAGTTTCGCGCCGGGCGTCATGACGGCTGTGGTCGGCCCCAACGGCGCGGGCAAGTCCACGCTCATCAAGGGAATCATGGGCGTGCTGCGCCCGATGACGGGCAGCGTGCGCATCCAGGGCGCCGGGCGGCCGGCGCTGGCGTGGCTGCCGCAGGCGGCGGAACTGGATCGGTCGTTTCCCACCACGGTCCTGGACCTGGCGGCCATGGGCGCCTGGCGACGCGTGGGCGGATGGCGCGGGTTCGGTGGCGAGGAACTGGATTGCTGCATGCAGGCGCTGGAAACCGTCGGCCTGGCCGATGCCGCGGACCGGGGCGTGGACACGCTGTCGGGCGGGCAGATGCAGCGCGCCCTGTTTGCGCGGATGCTGGTGCAGGACGCGCCAGTGCTGCTATTGGATGAGCCCTTCGCGGCCGTGGACAGTCACACGGCCGAGGACCTGATGGCCCTGCTGTGCGGCCTGCATGGACAGGGCCGCACCGTGATCGCGGTGCTGCACGATCTGGACCTGGTGCGCGATCACTTTCCGCAATGCCTGCTGCTGTCGGGCTCGGTGGTGGCGTGGGGCGACACTGCCGCGACGTTGAGCGAGGCCCACCTGAAGGCGGCCCGGCAGCGGCAGGCGGGAGCCTGGTCATGACGCTTGCACAGTGGCTGGTGTCGCCGTTCCTGGACTACGGCTTCATGCGGCGCGCGTTGGCCGGCGCCTGCGCGTTGTCGCTGGGCGCGGCGCCCTTGGGCGTTTTTCTCGTATTGCGGCGCATGAGCCTGATGGGCGACGCGATGTCGCACGCCATCCTGCCAGGCGTGGCCGCGGGCTTTCTGATGGCGGGCCTGTCGCTGGGCGCGATGATGCTGGGCGGCATCGCCACCGGTTTGGCCGTGGCATTGCTGGCCGGGCTGGTGGCCCGGCTGACGCCGCTGCGCGAAGACGCCAGCTTTGCCGCCTTCTACCTGATCTCGCTCGGGCTGGGCGTGCTGCTGGTGTCGCTGCGCGGCTCCAACATGGACCTGCTGCACGTGCTGTTCGGCACGGTGCTGGGGCTGGACGACGCTGCGCTGCTGCTCGTGACGGCCACGGCCAGCGTGACCTTGCTCGTCCTGGCGGCAATCTACCGGCTGCTGGTGGCCGAATGCCTGGACCCGGGGTTCCTGCGCGCCAGCGGCGGCATGGGCGGCCTTGTGCACATGGGCTTTCTGGTGCTGGTGGTCGTGAACCTGGTGGCGGGCTTTCAGGTGCTGGGCACGCTGATGGTGGTGGGAATCATGATGCTGCCGGCCGCCGCGGCGCGGTTCTGGGTGCGCAGCGCGGCCCGGCAGATTCCGCTGTCGGCGGCGATCGGCGTGGCGTCTTCCGTGGCCGGGCTGCTGGTCTCCTATCACTTCGACGTGCCGGCCTCGCCCGCGATCATCCTGGCGGCCGGCGCCTGCTATCTGTTTTCCATCGTGGGCGGCCCGCAGGGCGGGCTGCTGCGGGCAACGCGCCGCGCGCGACCTGCCTGAGACTTCCTGAGGAGATTGACCATGCGTTCGATTCTGCCGGCCCGCCGCCGCGCACTGCTGGCCCTGGCGGGCGCCTGCCTGACGGCCGTCCTGGGCACTGCACAGGCGGCTGAGCCGTTGAAGGTGGTGGCCAGCTTTTCCATCCTGGGCGACATCGTGCGGGAAGTGGGCGGCGCCGAGATCAGCCTGACCACGCTGGTCGGCCCCGACGGCGACGCGCACGGCTACGAGCCCACGCCGGGTGATGCAAGAAAGCTGGCCGAGGCGCGCGTGCTGGTGGTGAACGGGCTGGATTTCGAGACCTGGCTGCCCAAGCTGACAAAGGCGTCCGGCTTCGCGGGACAGACGGTGACGGCGTCTCAGGGCGTCGCGCCGCGCAAGTTCGCGGGGCATGGCGAAGAGCATGACCATGGGCATAAGGACGACCACAAGGGCGATCACAAGGACGACCACGATCACGATCACGAGCCGGGCCATCATCATCACCACGGCGACGCCGATCCGCACGCGTGGCAGAGCCTGGCCAACGGCGTGATCTACGCGCGCAATGTGGCCAACGGCCTGGCGGCCGCGGACCCCGCGCACGCGCAGGCCTACCGCCAACGCGCCGACACGTATATCGCCAAGCTGCAGGCGCTGGACGCCAGCGTGCGCAAAAGCTTCGACGCCATTGGCACCGACCGGCGCAAGGTTGTGACCTCGCACGACGCGTTCGGTTATTTCGGCGATGCCTATGGCGTGACGTTCATCCCCGCGATGGGCGTGTCGACGGACGCCGAGCCGTCGGCGCGCGAGGTGGCCGCGATCATCGAGCAGGTGCGGCGCGACAAGGTGCCGGCGGTGTTCGTCGAGAACATCAGCAGTCCCAAACTGGTCCAGCAGATTGCCCGCGAGACCAGCGCCAAGGTGGGTGGTACGCTCTACTCCGATGCCCTGTCCAAGCCCGGACAGCCGGGCGCCACCTATCTGGAAATGTTTGAATGGAACGCACGCCAGCTTGCCGCGGCCTTGCAACCCTGAGCGCCGTGGCGGCGCTGCTGACGGCGGGCGCTGCCAACGCGCACCCGCATATGTGGATCGATGCGCGCGCGCAGATCGATGTCGATGCCGAGCAGCGCATCACCGCCGTGCGGCAGGTGTGGCGGTTCGACGAAATGTTCGGCGCCTATGCGACGCAGGGCCTGAAAAAGGGCAAGGACGGATCCCTGCCCGCGGCGACGCTGCAAGGCATGGCGCAGGACTGGATGAAGGCGCTGGGCGAACCGATCTCCCACTACTTCACCCGGGTCACGGTCAACGGCAAGAGCGCGGCATTCGCCGCGCCGCGCGACGCCCGCGTCGACTGGAACCCCAAGACCACGCGGCTCACGCTGTCCTTCACGTTGCCACTGGCCGAGCCCGTCGCGCCGGGCGCGGGCGGCGCGCAAGTGGACATCTACGACCCTACCTATTTCGTGGCCTACGCATTTGACGAGAAGGGCGCGGTGTCGCTGGGCGGACCGCAGGGCGCGGCCTGCACGGCCGACTATCGCAAGCCCAAGGAACTGGATTGGAAAACCATGCAGGAACTGGCCGCGATCCCGGCCGACCCGGACGCCTTGCCGGACGAGCTTTTTGCCATCACCAAGGGGCTCACGCACCGCATCGAGGTGCGATGCCCGTAACCCGGCCGCAACGCGCGCTGGCGGTCGTTCTGCTGCTGATGCTGGGCGGCATATCGGCCGCCGCCGCGCAAGGCGCGCATCCGTTCGGCGTGCCCGAAAGCGGGGGCGGGCTGGCAGGGCCCGGCTGGCTGTCCAGCTTCTTTGGCAGCGTGTCCCTCTGGCAGTCGCACTTCTACCGGCAACTGACGGGCGCCGTGCGCGCCTGGCAGGCGGACGGCGGCGCGGCGTGGGCCCTTATGGGCCTGTCCTTTGCCTATGGCGTCTTTCATGCGCTGGGACCGGGCCACGGCAAGGCGGTGATCTCATCCTATGTGCTGGCCAACCGCCAGACGGCGCGCAACGGGGCGCTGCTCGCCTTGGCGTCGTCACTGATCCAGGCGCTGGTGGCGATCGTGATGGTGGCGGTGCTGGCGGTCGTGTTCAACGCCACCGCGGCCACCATGAACGAAGCCACGCGCTGGCTGGAGCTGGCTTCGTATGCGCTGGTGACGCTGTTGGGCGTGTGGCTGGTGTGGATCAAGGCCGTGAGACCGCTGCTGCGGCGGGCCGGCGCGCGTGGGCACGCGCATGATCACGCACATGCGCATGATCCCGGACACGCACAGGCACACGCACATGCGCATGCACATGCAAACGCGGAGGCCCACGCGCATCATCACGGCTACGATCACAACGACCATCACCACGATCACGACTGCGGTTGCGGTCACGCACATGTGCCCGCGCCCGAGCAGGTCGCCGGTCCGCTGAACTGGCGGCGCGCGTGGTCTGCCATCCTGGCGGTGGGCCTGCGACCGTGCAGCGGGGCGTTGATCGTGCTGGTGTTCGCGCTGTCCCAGGGCTTTTTCATGGCGGGCGTGGCGTCGGCGCTGGCGATGGGCCTGGGCACGGGGCTGACCGTGGCGGCGCTGGCCTGCCTGGCCGTCGCCGCCGGGGGCGCCGCCACGCGCCTGGGCGGCCGCATGTCCAGCGCGGGCGCGGCATGGCTGCGTTACGGCATCGAGGCGCTGGCGGCGATTGCCGTGCTGTTGCTGGGGGTGATGCTGCTGGGTGGCATGGTCGCCGCGGGCGGCTAGCGGTCGATGACGGGCAGCTCGCGGCGCGGGCCGCGGGTGTCAGGACTTGCGCCCGGCGCGTGGATGCGCCTGGTCGTAGGCCTTGGCCAGATGCTGGAAATCGAGCCGCGTGTAGATTTGCGTGGTCGAGATGTTGGCGTGTCCCAGCATCTCTTGCACGGCGCGCAGGTCCTGCGCGGACTGCAACACGTGGCTGGCAAAACTGTGGCGCAAGACGTGAGGATGCACATGCGTGGGCACCCCGGCCGTCTGCGCGATGCGTGCGAGCTGCAACTGCACCACGCGCGGCGAAATGCGGCGTCCGCGTGCGCCCAGAAACAGCGCGGCAGCGTCTTCGGGCAGCGGCGAGGGCGGCGCGAGCTGCGGACGCACCTCGATCCACTTGCGCAGCGCGGCCATGGCCTGCTGGCCTACCGGCACCGAGCGGCGCTTGCCGCCCTTGCCCAGCACCACGACCTCGGCCTCGTCCGGATTCAGCCAGCCGCGCGACTCGTAGTCGGCCGTACGCGTGTAGCGCAGGTCCAATCCCACCAGCTCCGACAGGCGCAATCCGCTGGAATACAGGAGTTCGAACATGGCCTGGTCGCGCAGGGCGGCCGGTTCGGTGGCGACCTGGGCCGGCGCGTTGTCCAGGAGGGCCTGGGTCTGCTCGACCGACAGCGCCTTGGGCAGGCCGCGGGGCGCCTTGGGCGCGCGCACGCCTGCCACGGGGTTGCCGGCCAAATCGGCGGCCGGCGCCCACCATTGGTAAAAGCCGCGCCAGGCCGCCAGCGTGCGCGCCAGACTGCGCGGGCCGCGGCCCTGCGCATGCAGGCGCGCCACGAATTGGCGGATGTGCCCATTGCCCAGCTTGTCCAGCGGCAGGCCAGCCTTGTCGGCAAGTTCGCGCAAAAAGTGCAGTTCGCGCCGGTAGCCATCCAAGGTATGGGGCGAGTACCGGCGGTTGGTCTCCAGATGGCGCAGCCAGGCGCTCATCGGATCGGGCAGGGCGGGCGGATTGGCATTCGGCTCGGCGTCGTGCATCGCGTTGTCCTTGTCCGCCCCTGCAGCCTTACGCCTTGGGCGAGGCCGGATTCAGCCGATGCAGCGCGGCCGACGCGAGCTGGGCGATCGACTCCAGGAACGTCGTGCCCATTTCGGGCGTGAATCGTTCGGGGTCGTCGGAGCCCAGCACCAAGAGGCCCACGGCCGCGCCGTCTGCTTCCAGGCGCAGCGGCACCAGCGCCAGCGACTTGGGCTTGGCGTCCAGCCAGGCCACCGCTTCGAAGGCAGTGTCGGTGCCGACATAAGGCGTCTTCAGGCTGTCGGTGAAGGTGCGCACGTCTTCGGAGACGGGCTCGCCATAGCCTTGATCGGGCAATTCGGACAGGTTCCACAGGCGCAGTGCCACGTGATTCAGTTCGAATTGCTCGGCCAGGCCCAGCGCAATCTCGCCGGGCACCAGTTGCGGATCGCATTCGGACAACAGGCGGCAGCACCACTTGGCCACGTGCGAACCGATGGTCTCGTTGGCGGAGGCATTGCGCACCAGTTCATTCAGGCGCCATTCCAGTTCGCGGGTGCGCTCGCGCAGCGTGAGGATCTGGCGTTCGCCCAGCGAGATGGCGCGCGAGCCGTGCGGGTGCGGCACCTGCAGGGTGGCGAAGACGTCGGCGTGTTCGTCGAAGAAACCGGGGTTTTCTTGCAGAAAGGCTGCGATGTCCTGGGCGGTGAAAGCGGTATCGGTCATAGGGGTTATCGGTTCAGCGCCATGGAGAAAACGAGCTTGTCGATGTCGACCTGGCCCGTGAAGACGGATTCGGCCGGGCCGGTCATGCGCAGTTGTTCGCCATTCCAGGCGACGGTCAGCACACCGCCGCGCGTTTGCACGCGCACGGGCGAATCGAGCAGGCCGCGGCGGATGCCGGCCGCGACCGCGGCGCAGGCGCCCGTGCCGCAGGCCAGCGTTTCGCCGGCGCCGCGTTCGAAGACGCGCAGGCGGATGTTGTGGCGGTCAACAACCTGCATGAAGCCGGCGTTGACGCGGCGGGCAAAGCGCGGATGGGTTTCGATCAGCGGACCCAGCACGGCGACGGGTGCGGTGTCGACGTTCTCGACCACCTGCACGGCGTGCGGATTGGAGATGGCAACCGCCGACACGGCGACCACGCGTGGCAGGCCGGCGGGCGCGTCCAGATCCAGTTCCCAGACGGTGTCCTGGCCCTGCGTGGCCGAAGGCAGGCCGGCGGTGTCAAAAGGCAGCGCGGCCGGGTCGAAGCGCGTGCTGCCCATTTCGACGGTGACCTGCTCGTCGTCGCCTTCGTCCAGGACCAGGATGCCCGTGGCGATTTCCGCGCGCAGCGGGTTGCGGTCGGACAGGCCTTGCTCGTGCACGAAGCGCACGAAGCAACGGGCGCCGTTGCCGCAGTGTTCGACCTCGCTGCCGTCGGAATTGAAAATGCGATAGCGGAAGTCGGCGTCCGGCCGCGTGGCGCGTTCGACCAGCAGGATCTGGTCGGCGCCGATGCCGAAGTGGCGGTCGCCGAGCGCGCGCGCGCGCTCGGGCGTCATCTCGATGGTTTGGCGAACGCCATCGAGCACAACGAAATCGTTGCCCGCGCCGTGCATTTTGGTGAAGTTCCAGTTCATCACCGGATTATCGCCCATTCTCGCGGCGCGGCGAGCGACGGCGGTCAGTACAGCTTGGGCTCGCCTTCGGGGCGCGTCTTGAAGCGGCGGTGGACCCAGTAATACTGGCTGGGGCAGCGGCGCACCCAGCTTTCGAGTTCGCGGTTCAGGCGGGCGGTGGCCGCTTCCAGGCTGTCGCTGCCGGGGAAGTCTTCAAGCGGCGGCAGCACGTCGACGTGGTACTTGCCGGTGTCCGGATTCCAGAATCCAACGATCGGCAGGACCGCGGCGTTCCATTTCTGGGCAAGTTGGGCCGTGGCGAGCAGCGTGGCGGCGGGCACGCCGAAGAACGGCACGAAGACCGAGCCCTGCCGGCCGAAGTCCATGTCCGGCAGGTAGTAGACGGGGCGGGGCGCGCGCAGATGCCGGATGAGGTCGCGCACGCCGTCCTTGCGGCTGACGAGGAACACTTCATTGAAGCGCGCCCGCCCGGCGGCCACGACGGCGTCGATGTGCGGATCGCTTTGCGGCGTGTACATGGTGGCCGCGCTGGGCACTTCCATGGTGAGGCGGGTGGCGGCCGCGTCCAGCGCAATGAAGTGCGGCGCAAGCAGGATGACGGCGCGGCCTTCGGCGGTCAGCGCATTGATGCGGTCGGCGCCCGTCTGCGTGACCATGTCCTTGATGGCGTCGGGCGTGCCGTACCAGAGCACGCCGCGGTCGACGATGGACTGCGCCAGCGCCCGGAAGTGGTCGGCCACCCATTGTTCGCGCACGGCCTCGGGCTGGTCGGGAAAGCACAGTTCCAGGTTGCGGCGCACGATGCGCGCGCGCGACTTGGCCAGCCGGGGCGCCAGCCAGCCCAGCACGGCGCCGATGCGCAGGCGCGTCGACGGCTTGATACGGCCGAACCATTTCAGCAGGGAGACCAGCGTGCGCGTTTTTTTATCGTTCATGGATGCGGAATGAGACCGGGCGGCGGGATCGGCGGAAAGGCTCAGGCGGCCGGGGGCGGCGGTTCGGCGCCGGGCGCCGGGCTGGCGCCGCGCGGGGTCTTGTAGCGGTTGTAGCTCCAGAGGTACTGGTCGGGGCAGCGGCGGATCAGTGTTTCCATTGCGGCGTTGATGAGCGCGGCCTGGGCCTCGGGCTCGGCCGGCAGCGGCTCGGGCACCCGGACGTAGTGGATGCGCCAGCCGCGGCCCTTGGGCAGGCGTTCGCCGGCGGTGAGGATGATGGGGACATTGGTCTGCGACGCGAGCTTGCCGGGCAGTGTCATGGTGTAGGCCAGGCGTCCGAAGAAGGGCACCCACACGCCGTCGCCCACGCTGGGGGCCTGATCGGGCAGCATGCCGACGGATTCGCCGCGGCGCAACGCGCGCACGAATTCGCGCACGCCCTGCATGTTGGCGGGCACCGCATTGACGGCCGAGCTGTTGCGCGCCGTTTCCAGCAGCGGCGCCAGCGCTTGCTTGCGCGGGGGGCGGAACATCACCGTCATGGGCATCTGGCGGGCCAGATAGCGGGCGGTGATCTCGAAGCAGCCCAGGTGGGGGGTCAGAAAGAGAATGCCCCGGTTTTCGGCGCGGGCGGCGGCGACGACGTCGTCATCGTCCGAGACCACCTGCGCCAGGCTTTCCTGGTTGCGGAACCAGACGCGGGGATTTTCGAGGATCATCGCGCCGGCTTCGGCCGCTGCGCGCCGGGCGAATGCCGCGCCGGGGTAGCCGGCCTGCGCCGCATTGGCCTGCAGGCGCCGCCGGTACTTGCCCGGCAAGGCGTAGATGGCGCGTCCCGCGAACCGCCCGATCGCATGCGCGACGGGGAGCGGCAGGGCGGCAAAAAGTCGGAACAGGGGCAGCAACATGCTTCAAAAGGTTGAAATCGGGCAGGGTAATACCGCTGATCGAGGCATATGGATACACCCCGGCCGCAAGCATAAGAACGGCATTTTCGCTTAAAATGCGCCCAGTCGCCGAGTTAACCGACAACTTGCGGGGCGACGGCAAGGGCAAAGCGCTTAGCGCGGCCCGCGCCAAATCCGCTAAAGCGTCGCGCCCAGTTGGCATTGTCATGCAGACCGGGGTGCAACGCGCCTCGAGAACCTATGCGCCGGCAAGACCGGACACTAAGGACGCATCTGTGGCCAACAACGATTTTCTCTTTACTTCCGAATCCGTCTCCGAAGGGCACCCCGACAAGGTTGCCGATCAGATCTCCGATTCGATCCTCGACGCCATCTTCACGCAAGACCCGAACGCGCGTGTCGCAGCCGAAACGCTGTGCAACACCGGCCTGGTCGTGCTGGCTGGCGAAATCACCACCACCGCCAACGTCGACTACATCCAGGTCGCGCGCGACACGATCCGCCGCATCGGCTACGACAACACCGAGTACGGCATCGACTACAAGGGTTGCGCGGTGCTGGTCGCCTACGACAAGCAGTCGCCCGACATCGCGCAGGGCGTGGACCGCAGCTCGGAAGACTACCTGAACCAGGGCGCGGGCGACCAAGGCCTGATGTTCGGCTACGCCTGCGACGAAACCCCCGACCTGATGCCCGCCCCGATCTGGTACGCGCACCGCCTGGTGCAGCGCCAGAGCGAACTGCGCAAGGACGGCCGCCTTGGCTGGCTGCGCCCGGACGCCAAGTCGCAGGTCACGTTCCGCTACGTCGACGGCCGTCCCGCCGAAGTCGACACCGTCGTGCTGTCGACCCAGCATGCACCGGAAGTCTCGCAAGAGACCATCCGCGAAGCGGTCATCGAAGACATCATCAAGCCCAGCTTCCCCGAAGGCCTGATCACGCCCAAGACCAAGTTCCTGGTCAACCCGACCGGCCGCTTCGTCATTGGCGGCCCGCAAGGCGATTGCGGCCTGACCGGCCGCAAGATCATCGTCGACACGTACGGCGGCGCTTGCCCGCACGGCGGCGGCGCGTTCTCGGGCAAGGATCCGTCCAAGGTCGACCGTTCGGCCGCCTACGCCGCCCGCTACGTGGCCAAGAACATCGTGGCCGCCGGTCTGGCGCGCCAGTGCCAGGTGCAGGTCAGCTACGCCATCGGCGTGGCCGAACCCATCAACATCACCGTCTACACGGAAGGCACGGGCGTCATCCCCGACGACCAGATCGCCAAGCTGGTGCGCGAGCACTTCGACCTGCGTCCGAAGGGCATCGTGAACATGCTGGACCTGCTCCGCCCGATCTACACCAAGACCGCCGCCTACGGCCACTTCGGCCGCTCCGAGCCCGAGTTCTCGTGGGAAGCCACGGACAAGGTCCAGGAACTGAAGAAGTCCGCCTGACGCCAACCGCTACCCCGGTTGAAAAAAGCGCCCGATCCGATCGGGCGCTTTTTCTTTTTCAGAGTCCCCAGGCCGACAGGTCCGGATGCCGCGGCACGGGCGACAGCACCGCTTCCAGCGCCGCCGCGCAATCGAGCAGCGCGGCATCGGCACCCGCCGGCGCCAGCAATTGCACGGCGCTCGGCAAGCCCTGCGCGTCCAGGCCTGACGGCAGTGCGATCGCCGCCGCACCCAGGAAGTTGGCCGGGCGCAGCAGCTTGCCCAGGCCGGCGTGGCGCGTGTCCTGCGCGTCCAGCGCCTGAGCGGCCTGATCGATCGCGGGCATGAGCAAGGCGTCGATGCCCTGCATGGCCTGCCCGAAGGCCGCCATGTCGGCCTGGCGGCGCGACAGCGCGGTCTCGTAGCTGGCCTGTGTGATCCGGCCGCCAGCGGCGATGCGCGCGCGCACCACGTCCCACAACGGCTGCGAAGGGTCTTCGGCCAGCGCGCCGAAATGCCGATAGGCCTCGTAGGCCAGCACCAGCGAGTTGTCGTCGGCCATGCGGGCAAAGGACAGCGACGCGGGCGGATGCCAGGCGGTGGGCGTGTAGCCGGCCTGAGACAGACGTTCCTGCGCCGCATGCCAGACCTGCAACGCCTCGTCGGTGAGCGGGGCGGGCCAGGACTGCGGCGCCAGCACGGCGACGGCGCCCGGCTTTCGGGGGGCGCTGTGCCGCAGGCTGGTGAAGCAGGTGGCGGGCAGCGCAAGCGTGGCGGCGTCATCGACGTCCGGCGCGGCCAGCAGTTGCGTAAGCAGACGTGCGTCGGCGACGGTGCGCGCGATCGGACCCAGTACATCCAGCGTTTCGGACAGCGGCAGGCAGCCGGCCCGGCTGATGAGACCGGAGGACGGCTTGTAGCCCACCACGCCGTTCAGCGCCGCCGGCGCGCGCACGGAGCCGCCCGTGTCGCCGCCCAGTGCGATCGGGGCCAGGCCCGCGGCCACAGCCACGCCCGCGCCGCTGGACGAACCGCCAGGCGCGCGCGCCATGTTGGCGTCCCACGGATTGCGGGCGGTGCCCTGCGTCGGGTTTTGACCCGACAGCCCGAACGCGAATTCCGTCATGCGCGTCTTGCCCAGGATCACCATGCCCGCTGCCGCCAGTCCGCGAGCCGCGGCGGCGGTCTCGGTGCTGACGACGCCGGCGCGCGCCTGGGAGCCGCCGCTGACGACGGTGCCTTCCCACTGCACGCTGTCCTTGACCGCGACGGGCACGCCATGCAGCGGACCGGCGCAGACACCGGCGTCCAGCAGCCGGTCCGCCGCCTCGGCCTGCGCCAGCGCGCGCTCGGCCGTGACCACGCTATAGGCCGCCAGCGCCCCGCCGCGTTCGATCCGGTCAAGGAAATGCAGGGTGAGATCGCGCGAGCGCAATTTGCGCTCGCGGATGGCGCGGGCAAGCTGGCGCGCATCCTGGAAATGCAGGTCGATGTCTTGGACGGGCATAAGTCTCATCGAAAAGGAAAAAGCCTTCCGGTCCGCGGCGGGACCGGAAAGCGATGTGTGGGAAGGGCGCGAGAAGAGGACGGCCTATTTCAGGACCTGGCCCTTCGTCTCGGGCATGCGGATGAAGGTGATCAGCGTGATCACGGCGCCGGCCAGCACGTAATAGAAGAACCAGCGCTCCATGCCCTTGCTTTGCAGCCAGGTCAGCAGGTAGGGCGTGGTGCCGCCCAGCAGCGCGACGACCAGGTTGTACGGCGTGCCGATGCCGACGGCGCGCACGCTCGTGGGGAACTGTTCGGACATGATGGCGGGCGCAATCGCGGTGTACATCGCGTACAGCACCAGCCCGAACAGCTCGACCGCCAGGATCGAACCGAACGACGGCCCGAGCGTGGTCATGACCGGGTAGAAGAAGATCAGGTAGCCTGCGGCAAAGAAGATGAGCTGCGGCTTGCGGCCGATGCGGTCGGACAGCATGCCGAACAGCGGCTGCACCAGCATGAACACGATCAGCGCGACGGTGTTGGCCGCAAACGCGGTCTTGGGATCGGCGCCAACCTGCCGGATGGCATAGGTGGGCACGTAGGCCACGAAGATGTAGAACGCAAACGTGGTCAGGACCGAGAAGCCGACGATGCGCAGCACTTCGCGCGGGTGGTCGCGCAGCAGCGTGCGCAGCGGCTGCTTTTCAACGCCGGCCTTCTTGGCGTGCGAGAACGCTTCGGTTTCCGGGATGGCGCGGCGGATCCACATGCCGGCCAGGCCGCCCAGCGCGCCCAGCATGAACGGGATGCGCCAGCCCCACTCGGCCATGTCGGCCTTGGTGAGAACGGTGGTGAGGATCCAGCCCACGGCCGAGGCGGCCAGGATGCCGACCGCGGCGCTGAAGAACACGAAGCTGGAGTAGAAGCCGCGCTTGTTGGGCGGCGCCATTTCCGCCAGAAAGGTCGTGGCCGAGGCATACTCTCCGCCCAGCGACAGGCCTTGCAGCAGGCGTGCGGCGGTCAGCAGCAGGGGAGCAGCGATGCCGATGGTGGCGTAGGTGGGCGTGATGGCGATGATGAGCGAGCCGCCCGCCATCATGAGGATCGTCAGGCCCAGCGCGGCCTTCCGGCCATAGCGGTCCGAGAAGATGCCCAGCACCCAGCCGCCGACGGGACGCATGAAAAAGCCCACCGCAAAGATGCCGAACGTCGCGAGCAGGGCGGTGGTTTCGTTGCCCGGCGGAAAGAACTGGCTGGAAAAGAAGATGGCGAACGACGCGTAGATGGTCCAATCGAACCATTCCACCGCATTGCCTACACTACCGGCCAGAATCGTGCGGCCGCGCGAAACGGGCGGGGCGCTTGCCCCTTGCGCCTGACGCAAGGTTGCGGATGTGCTGCTCATGACGTCCTCAAAGTAGGTTTTGTTTTTTGGTCAAATAGACCAATAAAATTTGTGTTTTTATCAATGCGCGAACGTTAGATTAATGAATATGGTCACGTCAAGTAAGGGTAATTCCCTAATCGGCGCGTTGGACGAGACGGATCTCGCGTGCCTCGTCGCTTTGCAGGCGCAGCCTCGTGCCTCCTGGCGGGAGCTGGGCGCGGCAACCGGCATCGCAGAGCGAACCGTGGCGCGGCGCATCAAGCGCCTGATGGACGCGGACG
The DNA here is from genome assembly GCF_019091095.1 of Achromobacter sp. GbtcB20. Lineage (NCBI taxonomy): Bacteria > Pseudomonadati > Pseudomonadota > Betaproteobacteria > Burkholderiales > Alcaligenaceae > Achromobacter > Achromobacter sp. GbtcB20. The sequence goes on from NZ_JAGXJZ010000009.1 coordinate 143,551, forward strand.
CGCTGCGCGTCATCGCGGAACCGGATCCGCTGGCCACCGGGCGTGGCGTGGTGCTGCACGCGTGGGTGCGTTGCCGCTCGGGCCGCGTGCCGGACGTGGCCGAGCGTCTGGCGCGGCTGGACATCAGCCAGCTCGTCGTGACGCTGGCCGGATCGGCCGACCTGATGGCCGAGCTGACGCTTGCCGACGCGGCTGACATGCCGGATGTGGTGACCCGCGTGCTGCCGTGCATCGACGGGGTCGAACACGTGGAGGCGCGACTGGTGCTGCGGCCATTCCGGCGCGCGGGCCAGTGGCGCATCCAGCCGCAGGCCGGCGGCGATGCGGACGCGCCGCGGCTGTCGCCGCCCGCGGCGTTGACGGATCCCGAACAGCGCATGGTGACGCACCTGATGCGCGACGGGCGCGCCAGCCTGGCCGAATTGGCCGAGCGTTCCGGCGTCAGCGAACCGACCGCGCATCGCCTGCTGCAGAACCTGGTGGAGCGCCGCGCGCTGAGCTTTCGCGTCGAAGTCGAGCCGGCGTTGGTGGGCTTTCCGGTAGAGGCGGTGATTTCCGTGCAGGTGCGGCCGCAGGCGGTCGACGCGCTGGCCGCGCATCTGGCGCTGGACCCCAACACGCGCTGCCTGTTCGGCACCAGTGGCGCCTCGCAGCTCTTCTGGCATGTGCTGTGCCGCGACAGCCTGCATCTGTGGGACGTGGTGACGCGCCGGCTGGGCGAGCTGGACGGTGTGCTGAACAGCGAGGTGGGCGTGGTGATGCGCGCGCACAAGCGTTGCGGCATTGTGCGCGCGGGGGCGCGGCTGGATCCGGACGCGGCGTGACGGGGAGACGGCGGCCGGCGGGGCAGCCGCCTTGCCGCCGCCCCGCCGGTCAGGCGCCGAGGTACGCGCGGGCCAGCGCGCCGTCCTGCGCGATGTCGGCCGCAGCGCCGTGCGCTGCAACCCGGCCAGATTCCAGCACGTACGCGCGGTCGGCCAGCGACAGCGCCAGCGCGGCCATCTGATCCACCAGCAGGATCGTCATCGATTCCTTGCGCAGCCGGTCCAGCGCCTCGAACAGCTCGTCGATGATCTTGGGCGCCAAGCCCAGCGACGGCTCGTCCAGCAGCAGGATCACGGGCTTGGCCATCAGGCCGCGCGCAATCGCCAGCATCTGCTGCTCGCCGCCGGAAAGCAGTCCCGCGCGCTGGTGCAGCCGTTCGCGCAGGCGCGGAAAGCGCGTCAGCATTTCCTCGACGCGCGCCTCGCGGTCCTCCGGATGCAGGAAGGCGCCCAGCCGGATGTTGTCCAGCACGCTCAGCCCCGGAAACACCTGGCGGCCTTCGGGCACCAGCACCAGGCCGCGCGCGACGATGCGGTCCGCGGCCAGGCCGTGCAGTTCCTGGCCCTGCAGGTGCATGCCGCCCTGCGCCGGCCGGTGCAGCCCCGCCAGCGTGCGCATCAGCGTGGATTTGCCCGCGCCGTTCGCGCCCAACAGCGCCACCATCTCGCCCTGCCTGACCTGCAGATCGATGCCGTGCAGCACGGGGTTGGCGCCGTAGCCGGTTGTCAGGTTGCCCACGCCCAGCACCTCGGGCGGCAGCGCCTCGCCCGCCGGCCTGTGCCGAGCGGCCGGCGCACGGCGCGCGGCCTCGTCGCCCAGGTAGGCTTGCCGCACCTCGGGGGATTGCTGGATCTCGGCGACGCTGCCCTGCGCCAGTTCGCGTCCGGCATCGATTGCCACGATGTGATCGGACACGCCCATCACCAGCGTCATGTCGTGCTCGACCAGCAGCACGCCCGCGCCCGCGTCGGCGATGCGCCGCAGCAGTCCGGCCAGCCGCGTCTTGTCCTCGCGCGAGAGGCCCGCCGCGGGCTCGTCCATCAGCAGCACGTCGGCGTCGGTGGCCAGCGCCCGCGCAATTTCCACCAGCCGCCGGTCCACGTGCGGCAGGTCGGCGGCGGCGATGTCCAGCGCGCCTTCGTAGCCGCAGAACGCGAGCAGGGCGCGCGCACGTTCGCGCACGTCGGCCGCCAGGTATCGGTGCGAGGCCAGCAGCCCGCCCAGGCGGCCTCGCAACATGCCCAGCGCGACGTTGTCCTCGACGCTCAACGTGTCAAAGAGCTGCGAGGTCTGGTAGGTGCGGGCGATGCCGCTGCGCGCCACGCGGTGGGCCGCCAGCGCGGCCAGCGGCGCATCGCCCAGCTTCACGTTGCCGCTGGTCGGCTGGTAGTAGCCGCTCAGCATGTTGATGACGGTGGACTTGCCCGCGCCGTTGGGGCCGATCAGCGCGGTCACGGCGCCGGGCGGCACGGTGAACGACACCGCCTGCACGGCGCGCACGCCGCCGAAGGTCATGGTGAGCGCGTCGGCATGCAGTGTGCGGCGGGCCCGCACGGACGTGGGCATGGCGCCGTGGCGGGGCGCCAGACCCTGCGTCTGCGCGCGCCGGCGCCAGCGTGCCAGCAGTCCGGCGGCGCCTTCCGGCGCGGCCCACAGCACCACCAGCAGGAAGGCGCCGAAGAACAGCAGGCGGTATTCCTCCAGGCTGGAGAGCATTTCCGGCAGCAGGCCCACCACCACCGCGCCCAGCAGCGGTCCGGCCAGCGAGCCCGCGCCGCCGATCGTCACCGCCAGCACGAACAGGATGGACTGCATGAAGTTGAAGTTGTGCGGCGTGATCATGCCGGTCAGCGGCGCATACAGGCCGCCCGCCAACCCGACCACGGCGGCCGACACCATGAAGGCCACCGCCTTGACCGCCAGCGGATTGATGCCGATCGATTCGCTGGCCGTCTCGCTGTCCTTGACCGCGCGCATGGCCGCGCCCCATGTGCCGCGCGACAGCAGCGCGTAGCCGATCAGCGCGGCAAACACCGCCACGATGGCCAGCATGGCCACGCCGCGGTCGCCGCCCAGGCTGCCGATGGCGGGCTGCACGATGCCCATCAGGCCGTTCTGGCCGCCGGTGAGGGCGCCGCCCTCGATCAGCGCGTGCTCCACGATGAAGCCGAAGGCAATCGTGATCATCGCCAGGTAGGGGCCTTTCACGCGCAGCGCCGGCACCGCGAGCAGCAGGCCGAACGCGGCGCACACCAGCGCGGCGGCCGGCCACGCCAGCCAGAAGCTCCACCCGGCCTGGCCGGTCAGGATGGCGACCGTGTAGGCGCCGATGGCGTAAAAGCCCGCGTGGCCGAACGACATCTGGCCGGTCAGGCCCAACAGCACGTTCAGGCCGATGCCGGCCAGCGCCAGCAGCGCCACGTTGCCCAGCACGAAGACGTAATAGCCGTTCACGGTGGCCGCCAGCATCAGGGCCACCGCGGCCAGCAGGGCGTACAGCGCCGGCGGCAGCCAGCGCATTGCGGATTGCGTGTTCATCAGACCTTCCTCACATCGGCGCGCCCGAACAGGCCATTGGGCAGCACGGCCAACATGACGATCACCAGCGTGAAGCTGATGATCTGCGTGTACCCCGACCCCAGCGCCACGGTGATCAGCGCTTCGACCACGCCGAACAGGAGGCCCGCGATCATCACGCCCCACGCGCTGGTGATGCCGCCCAGGATGGCGACCACGTAGGCCTTCAGCCCGAACAGCGTGCCCATGTCCGCCGTCACGTTAAAGAGCGGCGCGACCAGCGCGCCGGCCACGCCCGCGAACAGCGTGGATACCGCGAAGGCGGCCATGATGGCGTGGCGCACGGGGATGCCCATGAGCCGCGCGGCGTTCGGGTTCTGCACCACGGCAAGCAGCGCCACGCCCCAGCGGGTGCGGCGCGACAAGGTGTGCAGCGCCGCCGCCAACGCCAGTCCGACCACCGGAATCAGCAGTTGCAGCGGGTAGATGCCCAGCCCCAGTCCGCCGATTTCAAGCGGCGCTTGCGCAAGCGGCGACGGCAGGCTGCGCGGCTCCTTGCCGAACGTGAACATGACCACGTTGTCCAGCACGATGCCCAGCGCCACGGTGGACATGAGCCACGCGTTCGAGCCGCGGCTGGCAAACGGCCTGACCGCCAGCCGTTCCACGACCAAGCCGTAGAGCGCGCACAGCGCCAGGGCGAACACCAGCGCAATGGCCAGCGGCCAGCCCAGCGTCTGGGCGAACGTGTAGGTCAGCACGGCGCCCAGCATCATGGAGCTGCCCTGGGCGAAATTCACCGTGCCGGACACGGCGTAGGTCAGGTAAAAGCCCAGGGCCATCAGGCCGTACATGCTTCCCAGGCCCAGGCCGCTGACGATGGCGGACATCAACAACATGCGCGTCTCCCGCGTGGTCCGGCCGCGTTACTGCGTGCCCTTGACGGGCAGGATGCGGTTGTCGATGAAGTGCGTCCAGACGTAGTCCTCCTGGCGCAGCGCGTCGTGCGTGGCCGGCGTGAAGGGCTGCTCGTACGTCTTGATCAGGCCTTCGTACTTGCCGATCTTGTAGAAGCCCTGGCGCACCGCGTCGCCGTCGGTGGAACCGGCCTGCGCGATAGCCAGCGCGGCCAGCTGCATGCCGTCGTAGGCGTTGGCCACGCCCACGGCGGGCGTGATGTCCTGCGGTCCCTTGATGTCGGAGTACTTGGCCTTGAGCGCCTGCATCACCTTCTCGCCCACCGGTCCTTGCTTGCCGAAGAAGCTGTAGGTCTGCACGAAGTGCACGTTCTTGGCATTGGGACCGGCCAGTTCCGTGAAGCGGCCGCCGGCAGGGCCCCAGTGCGAGACGACCGGCACCTTCCAGCCCATGCGGTCCAGCGACTTCACCACCTGCGCCGACGGGCCTACGTTGCCCACGAGGAACAGCGTGTCGGCGCCCGCGGCCTTCAGGCGGCTCAGTTGCGGCACGATGTCCAGGTCATTGGGCTGGAATTTCTCGACGCCGGCGGGCGTGACCTTGGCCGCGGCCAGCGCGGCATTCAGGCCTTTTTCGTTGGACTCGCCCCACGGGTTGTTCACCAGGATCATGCCGGGCTTGGCGCTCTGGAACGTCTTTTGCGCGTACTGCACCATCGCGCTGTCGACGATCTCGTCCATCGCGGACACGCGGAACACGAAGTTGGGGTTGCCCTTGTTCTGCGTGATGGCCGTGCCGGCGGCCCACGGGCCCATGAACGGCACTTTTTCCTGGTTCACGATGGGCACGATGGCCATGGAGACTGGCGTGTCCAGGCCGCCAAACAGCACGGCAACCTTTTCCTTGTAGATCAGCTCGCGCGCGGCGGCCATGCCCTTGGCGGGATTGCCTTCGTCGTCGCGGCGCACCAGCACGACCTGGCGTCCGCCCAGAAGGCCGCCGCGCGCGTTGATCTCGTCGATGGCGACCGTCATGCCGCGCGTGAGCGCTTCGCCCGCGCGCGCCGACTCCCCGGACAGCGCGGTGATCAGGCCGATCTTGATCGGGTCCGCGGCCAGCGCCGGCTGCGTGGCCAGGCCCGCGGCGAAAAGGGCGGCGGCGGTCGCGCGGCGCATGAAGGAACGACGGGTCGAGGTCATCGGGACACTCCTGAAAAAGTGGAATGAATCTTGCATGGGGTTAAGTGCTGCTTCGTTCCCTCATGCAAGATCCATGCCACCTGTTCCACGCCGCCTGCCGTATGCCGACTGCGCCCCGCCGCCGCAGGGCGCGGGTGGCGCAGACGGGGTTTGTGCACACCGATGCCAGGATTTTGTCGCCAAAACCGCAGCAATTTTGTTCACAATCATGCTTCAGGATTTGCACCAAAATGAATCCATCCTCGCTTCAAAGCACTAAACCGGGGCGCGACGATCAGTCGCCGTGGACGCCGCAACCCCTGGCGTGCCACGGCCGCTTTCCGTATCGCGGCATCGCCGGCCGCGCCGATTATTCGTGGCCCAACGGCGCGCGCCTGGCTGTGTACCTGGGGTTCAACATCGAGCACTTCGCCTTCGGAGAGGGGCTGGGCGCCGAGCTGGGCCCGCCGTCTCCGCATCCGGACGTCCTGAACTACGCCTGGCGCGAATACGGCAACCGCGTGGGGGCCTGGCGCTGTCTGGAACTGTTCGACGAACTGCGCCTGCCAGCCGGCGTGCTGATCAATACCGCGCTGTACGAGCACTGCCCGGAACTGGTGGATGCCTTTCTTGCGCGCGGCGATGAGTTGATCGGCCACGGGTACAGCAACGCGCACCGGCAGGGCGGGCTGCCCGAAGCCGAGGAACGCGCGCTGCTTGCGCATTGCCGCGATCGCATCCTGCGGCATGCGGGCAGCGAGCCGGCCGGCTGGCTGTCGCCCTGGATCTCCGAGAGCCACGCGACGCCCGACCTGCTGGCCGAGGCGGGCTACCGGTACACGCTGAACTGGTGCCATGACGACCAGCCGATGCGCATGCGCACCCGCGCGGGCGACCTGTGGGCGATTCCTTATCCGCAGGAGCTCAACGACATTCCGATGATCATGGGCCGCAAGATGGACGCGCGTGATTTTGCCGATATGATCCTTGACCAGTTCGAGGAAATGCGCGCGCAGGCGGTCCGCCAGCCGCTGGTCATGGGGATCGCGCTGCATCCGTACATCGTCGGCCAGCCGTACCGGCTGCGTCACCTGCGGCGCGCGCTGGCGCCGCTGGCCGCCGCCCGCGACCGGGGCGAGATCTGGTTCACCACGCCGGGCGAGATCTGCCGGCACGTGGACAGCCTGCCGCCGGGCGTGATCGACTAGGCGCTGTCCCGCCACCTTGATGTGTTTCCCTTGTTGAACCGAGTCCCGCATGTCCACCAAAAGCGCCGCCAAACCCCGCAGTCCCGCCTCCGCGCGGTCCAAGTCCGCCAAGCCCGCCGCGGACGATGACGTCCTGCCCGACGCCGACATGGAGCGCCGCATTTGCGAAGCGGTCTACGAAAGCGTGATGAGCCAGCGGCTCACGCCCGGCACCAAGCTGCCCGAAGCCGCGATCTGCGAACTGTTCGGCGTGTCGCGGTCGGTGGCCCGCAAGGCGTTGCAGCGGCTGGCGCACGAGCATGTGGTGGACCTGCATCACAACCGCGGCGCGGTGGTGGCTGAACCCACCCCTGAAGACACTCGCCAGATCTTCCAGGCGCGCCGCGCGCTGGAAGCCGCGCTGCTGCCGCTGGCCGCGGCCCGCGCCACGCGCGCCGACTACGCCTCGCTGCGCCGGCAGCTGCGCGACGAGCACGCGCTGCTGCATCGTGCCGGGCAACCGGCCTGGGCGCGGCAGGCCAGCGCCTTTCACGTCCGCCTGGGCGAACTGTCCGGCAACACCATCCTGCACGGCTACCTGGCCGAGCTGGTGTCGCGCTGTTCGCTCATCGTGGCGCTGTACGAGCCGCCGGGCAATGCCGCCTGCGAACACGGTGAACACGTGCTGATCGTGGACATGCTGGAGCGCGGCGACGTGGCTGAAGCCGTGCGGATCAACGACAACCACCTTGCGGACCTGGAGCGGCGCATCAGCCTGGAGCGCCCGCAGCCCGCGCAAACCCTTGCCCAGATGCTGGGACTGGCCTGATATGGAAATCGACTTCGACGCTATCACCGAATACCAGCGCTACAAGCTGATGGCCAGCCTGATCGTGCCCCGGCCGATCGCGCTGATCACCACGCTGTCCGAGACAGGCGTGGTCAACGCCGCGCCGTTCAGCATGTTCAACATGCTGGGCGAGGATCCGCCCATCGTGATGGTCAGCATCAACCGCCTGGAAGACGGCGGCCTGAAGGACACGGCGGTCAACATCGCGCGGGACAAGGAATTCGTGGTCCACCTGACCGACGAGGCCATGGCGGAAAAGATGCACCGCTGCGGTGACCGCCTGCCGTCCGATGTCAGCGAACTGGCGCATGCGGGCCTGGACGCCGCGCCCAGCCACCGCGTGGCGCCGCCGCGCATCGTAGAGGCGCCTGTTGCGTTCGAGTGCACGCTCTTTGAAACCCTGGAGACGGCCAGCCGCCAGATCTTCATCGGCCAGGTCCGCTGGCTGCATGCGCGCGACGGGCTGATCGACACGGAAACGTGGCGCGTGCGGCTGCAGGACTACTTTCCGGTGGGGCGGTTTGGCGCCAGCTTCTATGTGCGCACGCGCGACCGCTACGCCATCGACGCGGACAGCGCGCCCGCGGGCGCTGCCGCCCGCACGCCCATCGACGAGATCTGAGCGCTCACCACACCGCGGCGTCCGAGCCCGGCGCGCGCACGCGTCGCGCAAAGCGCCGCGACAGGAAGTCGACGAAGGCCAGCGTCTTGGCCGGCAGGTTCAGCCGTTCCGGATACAGGGCGTGGATGTCGGCGGGCGGGGTGCGCCAGTCCGTCAGGACCTCGCGCAACCGGCCTTCGCGCAGGTGCGCCGCAGTTTCCCATTCGGAGCGCATGACGATGCCGTGGCCGTCCAGCGCCCATTCCAATGCGCTCTGGCCGTCGTTCGAACTGACCGGCCCGCGCACCTTCACGGTTTCCGCGCGGGCGCCCGATTCCAGCCGCCAGGTGCCGTAGGCCACGTCGTTCTCGCGCACGACGATGCAGCGGTGGCGCTGCAGGTCGCCGGGCGTGCGCGGCTCGCCATGCGTCTCCAGGTAGCGGGGCGATGCGCACAGCAGGCGCCGGTTGGACGCGATCCGGCGCGCGGTCAGCCGCGCATCGGGCAGGTCGCCGAACCGCACCGCCACGTCAAAGCCTTCCTCGATCAGGTTCAGCGGCCTGTCGGTCAGCCGCATCTGCACTTCCACATCGGGGTACTGCCGGCAAAAGTCCGAGACGGCCGGCACGATGTGGGCCCGTCCGAAGCCGAACGTGGCGTTCAGCCGCAGCAGCCCCTGGGGCTGGGCGCGCGCACTGGACACCGATCGCTCCAGCGCCTGCAGGTCGGCCAGGATGCGGGAACCCTCGGCAAGATACAGCTCGCCTTCCTGCGTCACGCTGACCCGGCGGGTGGTGCGGTTCAAGAGGCGCACTCCCAGGCGCTGCTCCAGCTTGGCCAGGCGCGTGCTGACCGCGGGCGGGGTCAGCCCCAGTTCGCGGGCGGTGGCGGACAGGTTGCCGTGCTTGACCACGAGCGAGAAAAAGGCGAGATCGGAGAGCGCATCCATGGCTATTTATAAATCCGATTTAACAAAGCTTTATTTTTTCTCCGAATTATAAGAACCGACTAGGTCTATACACTGGGTTCACCGATACAGAGCCGCACCCACGCGGCCAACCGAGGAGACCCGAAAAATGAAGACAGCCAGATTGGCCGGCGCATTGTGCGCCGCCCTTGCCGCATCCTGTTGGGCCCATTCCGCCGCCGCCAGCAACGCCTTTCCCGAGCGTGCGGTGACGCTGATCGTGCCGTTCGCGCCGGGCGGCAGCGTGGACATCGCGGCCCGCCTGATCTCCGACGCGTGGGCCAAGGAACTGGGGCAGAGCGTGATCGTTGAGAACCGCGCCGGCGCGTCCGGCAACATCGGCATGACGGCCGTGGCGCGCGCCGAGCCCAACGGCTACACGCTGGGCATCAACACCATGTCGCTGGCCATCAATCCGGCGCTCTTCAAGACCATGCCGTTCGATACCGCGAAGGACTTGCGGTCCGTGGGCACGGTGGGCACGTCGCAGCATGTGCTGACGGTCACCAACGCGTTGCCCGTGCAGTCGGTGAGCGAACTGCTGGCCTATGTGCGCGCCCGTCCCGCCAACGACCTGAGCTTTGGTTCGGCCGGCACCGGCAGCACGTTCCACATGGCGGCCGAGTTGTTCAAGTCCGTTTCCAAGACGCAGATCATGCACGTGCCATACAAGGGCGGCGGTCCGGCCATGCTGGACACGATCAGCGGACAGGTGCAGATGAGCTTTCCGGTGCTGTCCGCGGCCAAGCCGCAGGTCGATGGCAAGAAGCTGCGCGCGCTCGGGGTGACGGGCACGGCGCGTTCGCCGCTGCTGCCCGACGTGCCGACCATCGCCGAGTCCGGCCTGCCCGGCTACGAATTCAACACCTGGTTCGTCATCAGCGCGCCGGCCGGGACGCCGCAGCCGGTCATCGACACGCTGAACGCCAAGCTTGGCCAGGCGCTGAAATCGGCCGCGCTGACGCAGCGCATGCAGAAAGAGGGCTTCGAACCCCTGATCACGTCGCCGGACAAGACCGATGCGATGGTGGCCGCGGAGATGACGCGCTGGTCCGGCATCGTCAAGGAAGCCGGGATCGAGGCGAATTGATCGCCTTCCAAGGTTTAACGCGCACTACCCGCCCGCGCGCGCCGCGGGCGCATTCTTCAAGCAAGGAAGCACAGACATGCCCGGCATGACGCTATACGACAAACTGGTGGCCAGCCATGAGGTGGCCCGGATCGACGGCGAGCACGTGCTGCTCTACGTCGACCTGCACATCATGAATGAGTACACCAGCCCGCAAGCCTTCAGCGGCCTGGCCGCGCGCGGCCGGGGCGTGTTGCGGCCGGGTCAGCAGATGGCGGTGGTGGACCACATCATCCCCACGCATCCCGTGCCGTCCGCGCTGCGCGTGATCGCCGATGACGCCTCGTCGCGCCAGGCGCTGAACCTGAAGCGCAATTGCGACGAACAGCGCATCGCGCTCTTTGACACCACCGATCCGCTGCAGGGCATCGAGCACGTCATCGCGCCGGAACACGGCATGATCCTGCCCGGCATGGTGGTGCTGTGCGGCGACAGCCACACCACCACGTATGGCGCGCTGGGCGCGCTGGGCTTTGGCATCGGGACGAGCGAAGTCGAGCACATTCTCGCGACGCAGACGCTGGTGTACCGCGTGGCGCGCAACATGCGGATCCGCATCGACGGCACGCTGCCGGCGCATGTGTCGGCCAAGGATCTGGTCATCTACATCGTGCACCGCATCGGCGCGCAGGGCGCGCGCGGCCATGCCGTGGAGTTCTGCGGCGAGGCCGTGGCCGCGCTGTCCGCCGAAGCGCGCATGACCCTGTGCAACATGACGGTGGAGGCCGGCGCGCGCGCCGCGCTGATCGCGCCGGACGCCGTCACCGACGCCTACGTCACGGCGCACGCGCCGCAGCTGCGCGGCGCGTTGCTGGACGAGGCGCGCGCCTGGTGGGCCACGCTGCGCTCGGACGACGGCGCGCACTTCGATGTGGAACACGTGTTCGACGCGAGCCGCATTGCGCCCTTCGTGACGTGGGGCACGAGCCCGGACCAGGCGATTGCCGTCGACGGCGCGGTGCCGGATCCGCGCGACGAGCCGGACACGCTGGCCCGGCTGGCGCTGGAGAAGGCGATGGACTACATCGGGCTTGCCGCCGGCGAGCCGATCGCCGGCGTGCCGATCGACCGGGTGTTCATCGGCTCCTGTACCAATGGCCGAATCGAGGACCTGCGCGTCGTGGCGGGTCTGGCGCGCGGCAGGAAGGTGGCCGCGGGGGTGCGCGCGATGGTGGTGCCGGGGTCCGGCGCCGTGCGCGCCCAGGCCGAAGCCGAGGGGCTGGCGGCCGACCTGATCGCGGCGGGTTTCGAATGGCGCCAGCCCGGCTGTTCGATGTGCCTGGCGATGAACGACGACGTGCTGCGCCCGGGTGAGCGCTGCGCATCCACCACCAACCGGAATTTCGAGGGACGTCAGGGGCGGGCAGGGCGCACGCACCTGATGAGTCCCGCCATGGCCGCCGCCGCCGCGCTGGCCGGCCGTATCGTCGACGTGCGCGCATGGGGAGACGCCAAATGACTGCAATGATCGAAGGCGTGGCCGCGCCGCTGCCGTATTCCAATCTGGACACCGACCAGATCATGCCCAAGCAGTTTCTGCGCATCATCGACAAGGCCGGGCTGGACAAGGGCCTGCTGTACGACCTGCGCTTTGACGAACAGGGCGCGCCGCGGCCGGACTGCGTGCTGAATCAGCCGGCCTATGCGGGCGCCAGCATTCTTGTGGCGGGCCCCAACTTCGGCTGCGGCTCCAGCCGTGAACACGCCGTCTGGGGCCTGCAGCAGTTCGGCATCCGGGCGGTGATCGCGTCCAGCTTTGGCGAGATCTTCTATTTCAACGCGCTCAACAACGGCTTGCTCTTGGTGACGCTGCCGCCCGCCGAGGTCGACGCGCTGCTCTCGAAGGTGTCCAATACCCCGGCGGCCGGATCCAACCGCGTCGGCATCGACGTGATGGCCGGCCAGGTGCGCGCCGCCGATGGCTGGCAGGCCCGCTTTGACCTGCCGGTGCGGCATCGCAGCATGTTCGCGCAGGGGCAGGACATGGTGGGCGCGACGCTGCAGCAGTTGCCAGAGGTCGCGCGTTTCGAAGCCCGCCATTGGGCGCGCTTTCCGTGGATGAAGGACGTGGCGCGCCAGGTGCGCGACCGGCTGGACGCCGCCTGACGCGGCAGCCGCGCCACGACGATAGGAGATGACGCAGATGACCGCCTTTTTCGACCTGCCGGTGCGGCGCTTTGCCGCCAACGGTGTGGAGATCGCCGCCCGCATCGACGGTTCGGGTCCGCCGCTGCTGCTCTTGCACGGGCATCCGCAGACCCACGCCATCTGGCACCGCGTCTGGCCCGAGCTGACGCGTCATCGCACCTGCGTGGCCGCGGACCTGCGCGGCTATGGCGACAGTGACAAGCCCGCCGCCAGCGCCGATCACGCCAAGCATTCCAAGCGGGTCATGGCGGCGGACATGGTGGCGCTGATGCGCGGGCTGGGTCACGACCGCTTCGAGATCCTGGCCCATGACCGCGGCGCGCGGGTCGCGCACCGGCTGGCGCTGGACCATCCCGAGGCCGTCGCCCGCATGATGCTGCTGGACATCGCGCCCACGCTGGATATGTACGAAGGCACGACGCGCGCCTTTGCGCAGGCCTACTTCCATTGGTTCTGGCTGATCCAGCCGGCCCCCGTGCCCGAAACGATGATCGAACACGACCCGGTCTTCTACCTGCGGTCCGTGATGGGCGGCCGGCCGGGCGGGCTGGCGCACTTTTCCAACGAGGCCATGGCGGAATACGAGCGCGCCGCGCGTCAGCCCGGGTGGGCCACGGGCATCTGCGAGGACTACCGCGCCTCGGCCACGATCGATCTTGCGCAAGACGAAGCGGGCCGCGCGGCCGGCGAGCGCCTGCGCATGCCGGTGCGCGCGATGTGGGGCGAGCGCGGGGCCGTCGGCCGCAACTTCGATGTGCTGGCGCTGTGGCGCGCGGTGGCCGACGACGTGACGGGCGGGCCGCTGCCGGGCGCGCATTACCTCGCGGAGGAATCGCCGGACGCGGTGCTGGCCGAGGCAGGCGATTTCTTCGGTTGGCGCTGAGGCAGGCGGGGCGGGTCCGCGTGTCGACCAAGCCTTGGCGGGCGATAGGGATATCCAAAAAGGGACGCACCCCTGGTGTTAACCTTCGCCCCATGAATCGTTACTTCGCCGATCTTTCCGAATTGCCCGACGCCGAGGACGCGCAACGCGCCTTCAAGGCCTCGGATTCGCCCTGCGTGGCCGTCTGCTCCACGCTGTTTGACGACGTCTGCCGCGGCTGCGGCCGCACCGCCATGGAAGTCGCCAACTGGGTGTTCATGTCGGAAGCCGAAAAGCGCGAAGTCTGGATCCGCATCCGCTCGCAAGGGTATCCGCGGCGCAACAACTGACGCGCCGCGCCGGGAGCGCCACACCGCTTTCGTGGCGTTGAGGGCGGGAACCCTGTCCCCGTCTTGGGCTTGTCATATGGCGTAGGCTCAATAGCGCCATTGCCCACTTCCGGCTCCATCATGCGCATCGTTCTCGTCACGGATGCCTGGCATCCGCAAGTCAACGGCGTCGTCCGCACCTGGACGACCATGCGGCAGATCCTCAGCGAATGGGGCCACGAGCTGATCGTGGTGAGCCCCGAGGGCAGCCGAACCATCCCCGCGCCTTCCGAACCCGATCTGCGCCTATGCCTCACGCCCGGCCGGCAATTGCGCCGCGTGCTGGGCGACACCATTCCCGATGCGCTGCACATCGCCACGGAAGGCCCGCTGGGGCTGGCGGCCCGCCGCATGGCGCTGCGGCGCGGCTGGCGCTTCACCACGTCCTTTCACACCATGTTTCCGGACTACCTAGAGGCGCGCATGGGCATCCCCGCCGCGCTGCCGTGGCGCTACCTGCGCTGGTTTCACCGGCCGTCGCAATGCGTGCTGGTGCCCACGCCCACGGTGCGCGACATCCTCGTGCGGCGCGGTCTGGCGAATCTGCGGGTCTGGTCGCGCGGGGTGGATCCGCGCAAGTTCCAGCCCGCGTCCAGCCAGGCGTTCCGGGATCTGCCCCGGCCCGTCTGGCTGAGCGTGGGCCGCGTCGCCAAGGAAAAGAACCTGGATGCCTTCCTGTCCCTGGATCTGCCGGGCACGAAGGTGGTGGTGGGCGCGGGGCCCGACGAGGCGCGCCTGAAAAAGCGCTTTCCGGACGCCGTCTTCCTGGGCATGCAGCAGGACGGCGCGCTGCCGGGGTATTACGCGGCGGCCGACGTCTTCGTGTTTCCCAGCCTGACCGATACCTTCGGGCTCGTCATGCTGGAGGCGATGGCCTGCGGCACGCCGGTTGCCGCCTTCCGCAGCGAGGCGCCCATTGCCGTGGTGCAGGAGGGCGTCACGGGCCGGCTGGACGACGACCTGAAGCGCGCCTGCCTGGCCGCGCTGCCGCTGGACCGCGACGCCGTGCGGGCGCAGGCGCTGACCCGCAGCTGGGATTCGGTCGCCGCGGATCTGCTGGATGCACTGGTGCCGCTGACGCAGGGGGATTCGCGCGGGGCGGCCAACGCCTGGGCCACCACAACCTGATACAGACGCGCGGCCCGGATGTGCTGGCCGTTCCGGGCGCCAACCTTGTACAATGCCCGGCAATCCTGAGGAGCGTTGCGACGACCCTGCGGTCCCCCAGGTGGCCCCCTTGCGCGGCCACCCCATGCGGACCCCGGCTCGCCAGGCTCAGGAATCCTTGTTCAAGCGCCGCGCCCTGCGCGTCGCTACAGCAACGGCGCTCACCTTTGTCGCGTATGGCGGGAAAGGCGAGCACTCGACTGTCGTGGTGTATTCGCGTTGTCCGGCCATCTCGTGCGCCGTTCGTAATTTACGTGGAGCCTACACACCATGAACGCTGTGACTGATAAATCCTTTACCGACTACCTCGTCGCCGACATGTCGCTGGCCGGCTGGGGCCGCCGCGAACTCGCCATCGCCGAAACCGAAATGCCCGGCCTGATGGCCATCCGCGAGGAATTCGCCGCGTCGCAGCCGCTCAAGGGCGCGCGCATCGCCGGCAGCCTGCACATGACCATCCAGACCGGCGTGCTGATCGAAACGCTGGTGGCGCTGGGCGCCGAAGTGCGCTGGGCCTCGTGCAACATCTTCTCCACGCAGGACCACGCCGCCGCCGCCATCGCCGCGTCCGGCACGCCGGTCTTCGCCGTCAAGGGCGAGACGCTGGAAGAGTACTGGCAGTACACGCACAAGATCTTCGAATGGCCCAACGGCCAGAACGCCAACATGATCCTGGACGACGGCGGCGACGCCACGTTGATGCTGCACCTGGGCACCAAGGCCGAAAAGGACCTCTCGGTCCTGGCCAACCCGGGCAGCGATGAAGAGCGCATCCTGTTCGCCGCCATCAAGGAAACGCTCAAGCGCGATCCGAAGTGGTACTCGACCCGCCTGGCGCTGATCAAGGGCGTGACCGAAGAAACCACCACCGGCGTGCATCGCCTGTACCAGATGTCGCAAAAGGGCGAGCTGGCGTTTGCTGCCATCAACGTCAACGACTCGGTCACCAAGTCCAAGTTCGACAACCTGTACGGCTGCCGCGAATCGCTGGTTGACGGCATCAAGCGCGCCACCGACGTGATGGTCGCCGGCAAGATCGCGGTTGTGGCCGGCTACGGCGACGTGGGCAAGGGCTGCGCCCAGGCGCTGGTCGCGCTGCGCGCGCAAGTGTGGGTCACCGAAATCGACCCGATCTGCGCCCTGCAGGCCGCCATGGAAGGCTTCAAGGTCGTGACGATGGAAGAAGCTGCCGCCCACGGCGACATCTTTGTCACCGCCACCGGCAACTACCATGTGATCACGCGCGAGCACATGAACGCCATGAAGGACCAGGCCATCGTCTGCAACATCGGCCACTTCGACAACGAAATCGACGTCGCTGCCCTGGCCGACTGCAAGTGGGAAGAAATCAAGCCCCAAGTCGACCACGTCATCTTCCCGGACGGCAAGCGCATCATCCTGCTGGCGCAGGGCCGTCTCGTGAACCTGGGCTGCGCCACCGGCCACCCCTCGTTCGTGATGTCGTCCTCGTTCGCCAACCAGACGATCGCCCAGATCGAACTGTTCACGCGCAACGAAGCCTACAAGTCCGGCGAAGTCTACGTGCTGCCCAAGCACCTGGACGAGAAGGTCGCCCGCCTGCACCTGAAGAAGCTGGGCGTCAAGCTCACGACGCTGCGCCAGGATCAGGCCGACTACATCAGTGTGCCGGTCGAGGGCCCCTACAAGCCCAATCACTACCGCTATTGATGGATGTAGCACAATAGGAAAATGCCGCGCCATGTCGGCGCGGATTTTCCGATCTGCGGGTCACGCCCGTCTTCGCCCGGCGTCGACGGGTCCGCGGAGCGTCAATACAGGAGTTCGAACATGGTGACACTGATACTCGTCTGGATCCTGAACGCGGTGGCCTTGCTGGCCGTTGCCTACCTGCTGCCCGGCATCACCGTGGCCAGTTTCGGTTCGGCGCTCATCGCCGCGCTGGTGCTGGGCCTGGTGAACATGCTGGTCAAGCCGGTCCTGGTGCTGCTGACGCTGCCCATCACGATCGTTACTCTCGGGCTTTTCCTCATCGTCATCAACGCCTTGCTGTTCTGGTTCGTGGGCTCCGTGCTCAAGGGATTCCAGGTCAACGGGTTCTGGTGGGCTGTGGGTGGCGCGATCCTGTACAGCATCATTTCCGGTCTCCTGACCAAGCTGATCCCGTAGGGTAGAAATCCCCCCCGAGCGCTGCGCGCTTCCCCCAGGGGCGTGCCTGCGGACCGGCGAAGCCGGATCCGCGGCACCCCGCGAGGGGGGCACCTGCCCTAAGCGGCGCATGGCGCCATAAAAAGATTGATATGTCCGAATCGATTTCTCCTGCTTTCAGTCTGGAATTCTTTCCTCCCCGCGACCTGGCTGGCCAGGAGCGGCTGGTGCGCGCGGCCAAGCAGATGCTGGCCATTCAGCCCAAGTACGTCAGCGTGACGTTCGGCGCGGGCGGCTCCACGCGCGCCGGCACGGCCGACGCCGTGCGCACGCTGCGCAACCTGGGTTGTGACGCCGCGCCGCACCTGTCGTGCGTGGGCGCATCGCGCCAGGACCTGCGGGACATCCTGCAGGCCTACAAGCGCGAAGGCGTGCGGCGCGTGGTGGCCCTGCGCGGCGACCTGCCGTCGGGCATGGGCGGCGACGCGGGCGAGCTGCGCTACGCCAACGAGCTGGTGTCGTTCATCCGCGAGGAAACCGGCGACTGGTTCCACATCGAAGTGGCCGCCTATCCCGAAATGCACCCCCAGGCCGCCAATCCGTCGGCCGACCTGGATCATTTCGTGACCAAGGTGAAGGCGGGCGCCGATGCCGCCATCACGCAGTACTTCTTCAATGCCGACGCCTATTTCGATTTCGTCGACCGGGCCCGCGCCAAGGGCGTGAACGTGCCGATCGTGCCGGGCATCATGCCCATCACGAACCACACGCAGCTGCTGCGGTTCTCCGAGATGTGCGGCGCGGAAGTCCCGCGCTGGATCCGCCTGCGCCTGGCCGAATTCGGCGACGACAAGGCCTCCATCCGCGCCTTCGGCGTGGACGTCGTGACCGAGCTGTGCCAGACGCTGCTGGACAACGGCGCGCCCGGCCTGCATTTCTACACGCTGAACCATTCCGAAGCGCCGCTGGCGATCTGGAAGGAACTGACGGTGTAAGCGGTCGGCGGCGCGGCGGCGGACATACCGCTGGCTGCCGTCGTGAAAGGCCGGCGTCTTCCCCGGTCTTAATAAGTTGGTCAGATCGATCCCCACGAAGCGTTACGCTGCGTGGGGATTTTTCTTTCTGGTAACTCAGACCCGCGCCTCAGCAGTTTCGAAGTATTCATATGTGCAAGGGCGCGGCTCCGCCTTAGATTGAACGACTTTTTGTTCAATCAACGAGTGAAACTCACATGGCGGGAGCGGCGACTGATTTGATGGCCGATGCGTCCAGATGGACGCGTCGGGTGGTAAGTACATTGCCATGTCCGGATTGGACCTCGCTGGAACACGGTATCAGCCCCTGGATTTTTCTGGACGGCGCCCGCAGCGACACACTCGAAAGCGACGTTCTGCGAATCACAAGGGCATTCGAGCACCGGTGGGTCTGGCGCGACACGCCTCGGGAGTACCGCAACCCAGGCTATCGCCATGGTCCCCTGCTCGTGCCCCTGGACGAGGCCTTGTTCACTCACGCCCTTGACCATTGGTTCCGTCAGCAAACCGGGATCATCCTGCTCGCCTCTGACGATCACGACACCCTGGTCGCCCATCTGCAACAGTTGCATCAACTGACGGGTTCAGACGGACTTCCGATCAGCTTCAGCCTTAACGGCGCGCGGGCGCTTGAAGAGTTCTGTGAAGGCTTGAACGCGCACGCCCTGGCCAGGCTGTTCGGCCCCCTCCAACGCTTCATCTGGTATGCGGGCAACCCGCATCAGGGCGAATGGCTGGTTGCGGACTCTCCGGTATCGGGGCAAGCCATGCCTGCGCTGGACGAGCCCCTCGCCTTGACGAAAGCCGACGAGATCTCACTCGACCAGGCCAGCCTCGCGTGGTTCATGCGCGACTGCGTGCGTAGTGTCCGCCAACAAACCTCTGCGTATAACGACCCCAAGAATGATCCGGCCTTGTGGCGGCACGCGGACCTGTTCGTTCGCGAGGCGGCGGATCAACTTGCATTCACCCTGGAACGCGACGTTCGCCGCTACGTCGATCTGCGCTTTCGCTACCCGCAAGCGGCTTTCTCCACAGACAACGTGCTTCGCGAAATGCTGACCAGCCGGCACATTCCGGGAAAACAGCGGTTGGTCGACGCCGAAGCGCGGCTCTCGACCCTTGTGGCGCGGTAAAGGGGCCTCATCAGGTGGACGACAAAGCGGTGAACTACAAAAAGGCACTGGGCTCCATTCGCCCGAATGAAAAGCGCCTGGGCAAAGCCATCTCCCCACCGCCCTGCGAACGCGGTGTGCCCCTGTATCCGCTGCGCTATGGCATTGCCGATTACGCGTGGGACAGGGAGGTGTTTCCCCGCCTGAACGTTGAGGGCTATCCCACGCTCAAGGCCGGCAAAGCGTACGGATTGCGCACATTGCGACCGGGCACCTACGTCTACCTCTTCTACTTCGAGCACGGGCGTATGTGGACACAGCATTACCAAGTCACCGAAGACGTCCGATTCGCCCGTATCTGGTGGAGTGATGCGGACGACGACGATGCAACGCCGGGCCGGCTCAGCCGGCCCGATACGGTGGGTGCTCAGACGTATCTCTTCGCGCCGGACGCAAAGACTGCTGAAACCGTTCACATCCTGGTGAGCGACACGCTGCTGTCCCACCGCACGTTGTGGGCCATCGAGACCAATGATGGCAGCCTTCGCGATGCGTTGAGCACGCAATGCAGGCCGGCGGGCAATGCGTATCAAGAACACATCTTCGACGCGACGCTGCTGGGCCAGGCCGCACCGGAACTCGTCTCGCCATCCGGACATGGCGCGCCCCGGCCTTTTGGATGGAGCGAAATCCAGTTCTCGGAAATGGCGCCCAACCACCACAACGTTCTGGCCAACATGTACCTCGCGTTGCTGCCACGCAAGGACTTCACGCCCCTGGTGGTTGCGGTGCAGGATCCGATCGGGATTGCCAGCGAGCTTCATTACCGGATTACCTGTGCCGTGACACGCAAGACGGAATATGCCGGGCGCAATGCGCACAAATTGCAGAGCGCAACGCTCATCCGCAATTACTTCGAGGCGATGAAGAAAGAGGCGGGTAAAAACCCAGACGTCGCCAACACGATCCCGCGGCAGCAAAACTTGGTGAACTACAGCGGCGCCATGTCATTCCCCAGCGTCTACGCCAAGGAAATCGAGGCGTTTGACCGCACTATCGCAGCTGCGGTAGCGGATTCCGTTGCGTGGGTTCGCCTTATCGACCCCTCGCGGTTGCTGGGCAAGGCGCTGCGTTGCTTTGATCGCGGCGTGATCCACAACGCCCATGACTATGAGGACGCCGTTCTGCAGTGCATTGGCGGTCTAGTGCACGCGAAGGATGGCATACAGGTGTTGAATGACCTGATCAATCTGCCCGTCGACAAAAGCCCTTATTGGCTCGCACTGGCCAATGGCAGTGAACTGCTTCTTGCTCGTTTGAAGGCGACCTCAGGCGAGATTGCCAAGAATCTTTTCAACGTCATGGACAAGGTGTTGGAACAGCACCAGCTGACCACAGCGTCCAACGCGCTAATCGGGTTGTTGCAGGCGCTGCCGGAAACCAAGGTGGCGGAAGTGCTGGTTCCACGTCTGCGGCATGTGATGGAGATTAGAGCGGGCTTCACCATCGTCCGATACGACGTCGGCATCGACGACCTGCAGCGAGCCGCTTATGAATTCCAAGGGTATCAAACGCTTGGCGAAGACGGGTTGCGTGGGTGGAAGATGCCGTCCCCGAAGATCAGTCAGGCAGATTCGGGCAAGAGGACATCAGTCTATGACTGGGTGAAGGTAGGTGAAACCACGTACCGCGAACTGGATGGTGCGCCAACGGACAAGCCAGCACTGCCGCCGCCCAGGCCTATTCATGTGAAAGGCAATCCATTCATCAATATGTTGAATCGCCTGCGCGGTCCCGGTGGACATCTGTTCTCCGGGCTGGGTGGGTTTCTCGCGTTGAGGAGTCTTGCAGACGCTTGGAGCGAATTGCAAGGAGCCAACGATCGTGCTGTGACCATTGGCAGGTTGCTGGGCGCTGCGAGCGCAGTAATTGGCGCAGGTATAGAAATCTCTATGTCAATCACTGCGGTCCGGGCTGGACGGCAAGGTAATGCCGCATTGGCGCTTAGATTAAAAACACTTTCAGCGAAGCGAGGGGTCGCAGTCTTCGGCGCGTTAGGCACAGGACTTGTGGCTGCAACTGATTCGGTAAGAGCATTCAGCGCCTTTAACGACAATAACCCTGAGCAAGGACGGATGCTGGTAGGTTCCGCGCTAGCCGGCGGAGCTCTAACAGTCGCGACTTGGGCAGGGGGAACGGCAACGGCGGCCACGCTTAATAGCGGGGCTGCCGTTGCCATGCTCGGGCTTAGTCCAGTCGGGTGGGTGATCGTCGCAGGTGTTGCCGCATTGCTCATTGTCGGATTTACCTTAGGCGCCGACTTGAGTAAGCACGAGCCGGCTGAGATTTGGCTAAAACACAGCGCCTGGGGCGTCAGTGGCCGACATTACGACAATCGCGAGGAATTAGACGCTGTTCACAGCTTTTACTATCGCCCGCGCCTGACCCCGGAGTGGCATGGAGCCTCCAGCTTTCCCGTTGGCAACCTTCGCATTAGTTGCGAATTACCCGGAATAACTGACATTCCTACGGACAGCTTTCAAACGAAGATGACTTTCATGTTGCGTGGAAAACAGCTGTCTCAGATCGTCGGACCCGTTATTCATTCCATTGGCACGAACCCTGTCGACTATCAACGCGAATGCCTGGTTACGCCTTTGGGCAGCACTGGAAGAGAATGCGGTTGGTCAATCCTGATGCATAAGGACGCGCGAGTTTTATTTGAATATCTGTACTTTCCTGATCCTGACGGGCAACCCGGAACAGCGTTGCAGCAGCCAGACGCGCCAATGCCGATGATTTTTTCGTCAAGCGGGTGGTTCACTGAATCTATTGACTCAGCCAAGCTCGAACCTGTGCGAGCGCCAAAATGAGTCGCGCAATCAAGCTCCTCCCAAAGAGCGTTCGGATCGGTGGAACCCCCCTCTGCAGAGGTTTCTCGACAACCGACACGCCAGAGCCAGATGGAGTTCGACGCGTCAGCAACTCGTGCGTTGAGCTCGAAACATACGCAAATTATGTCCAGCGCGGTGCGGCAGGCGCTATAGGCATGTCCATCACAATCAGCGTCACCACTTCCATTGCTGCAGTGCTCGGAATCGGCTTTGAAAACTTAGACAGGGAAACGTTGGTGGCCATATTTGCATGGCTTCCCGCCCTGACCGTTCTGGCCTTCATTTTTTACTTGGCTGGGGGTGCGCACAAAAGTCGCGGCGCGTACATTCGCATCCATCGCACCACTCGGAAACTCTATTTCATTTATCCAAGGGAAAAGCGTCTTCACGTCTTGGACTGGGATCGACTTGAGGCGTTAGCCGGCTACATCCCAACTGTTTCGGCAAGCGGCTACGCCAGCAGGCACCCGCTTTATTTGATCGGAATCGACCACGCGATGAGCCCACCGACCGAAATCTGTGCTGCGTGCGGCAACCTCGGTTTGTTTGACGGAGACCGATCAGCCAAGTCGCTGTGGGCTTACCTTCAGGCCTTTATGGCCCACGGTCCCGAAGGCTTACCTGAACCCGCACCGCTGCCTGTTCGACTAAGCCGAAAACAAGAAACCCTTCAACCCTATCGAGATTGGTATGCCGGCTTGCGCCGAAGATTGGCCAAGCCCTATGGCATGTGGAAAGCGCCGCTCACAGTTCCCCTGTGGCTGGGGTGGCTTTTGATCAATGCCTTTCCGGACAGCGTGGAGGCCTTCATTCAGTACAACGTGCCTTACGCTCGGTTTCCCAAGGAAATTGATCAGCTGTGCGGATTCGATGATGTCCAGCCGGGGGCCATCGGCATCAGCGGCGACCGCATTCCCCCGTAGAACAGGCTCGAGCGATGACGTCATAAGCCTGCGTCATCGTGAACCAGCGCGGGTCTACCGCCTAGAACGAAGCCGTCCGAATGCCAACGTCCCTTGTTGCATCAAGTGTTTTCGACAAGGCCACCGCTTTGGAGGCGCACCTTTTCACACGGGCGCAGCCGAGATGGCCTTGTTCTGTTCCGCCGCGGCGCCCAGGCGGGCGCCGCAACATGGCTCAATCCGCGTACACGCCCGCCTTGCGAATCACCCCGCCCCACTTGTCGACTTCAGAGTTCAGCCACGTCTGCAGGCCCTCAGGCGTCTGCTTGGCTTCGGGCACGATTTCGGCGCCCAGCTCGGCCATCTTCTGTGTGAAAGCCGGGTCCTTCAGTGCGGCGCGCAGCGCGGCGTTGAACTTGTTGATGGCCTCGGGCGGCGTGCCCTTGGGGGCGTAGACACCGTGCCACACCTTGACCTCGAAATCCTTCAGGCCGCCTTCTTGCAGGGTGGGCGCGTCGGGCAGCGTCTTGATGCGTTCCTGGGTCGTGACGCCGTACAGCTTGACGCGCTCGGCCTTGATCTGCGGGATGGTCTGCGTGGTCTGGTCGCACAGCACGTCCACCTGGCCGCCCAGTAGCGCGGTCATGGCGGGCGCGGTGCCCGCGTAGGGCACGGTCGTGAACTGCACGCCCAGCGACTCCTGTAGCAGCATGCCGCACAGCTGCGACACGGCGCCCAGGCCGGCATTGGCCAGGTTGATCTTGTTGCCGTTCTCCTTGGCGTACTTGATGAAGTTGGCCATGCCGTCGGCCGGCAGATCCTTGCGGCCCAGCAGGGTCATGGGCACGTCGGCGACCTGGCCGACATAGGCGAAGTCGGTCAGCGGATTGAACGACAGCTTGCGATACAGCGCGGGCGCCGTGGCCATGCCGTTGTGGTGGATCAGGAAGGTGTAGCCGTCGGGCGCGGCGCGGGCCACGTGTTGCGAGGCCAGCGTGCCGCCCGCGCCGGTGCGGTTTTCGATGACGACGCTCTGGCCCAGCGTCTTGGCCATGGAGGCGCCCAGGCTGCGGGCCACGACGTCGGTGGGACCGCCCGCGGCAAACGGCACGACCAGTGAAATCGGGTGATTCGGGTAGGCTCCTTGCGCGCCGGCGTTGCCAACAGCCAGGCAGGACAGGGCCAGCACGGGCCAGGCTGCGCGTTTGATCGCGCGCGCGTATCGGTGGGACATGTCTCGCTCCTTGTAGTGTCTTTGGCCCGCGATGCCGCGCATGGCGGGCAGGCATCGGCAGTGTGGCGCGACAAGGGCGAGGTTGGGAATTCGCGGTTTCGCAAGCCGGGCTTCGGCGCGCGGAAAGGAGGGTTTACGTGGACTTGCCCGCAGAAGCGATAAGAAGCGTGCGTGTAGCGCCTCGGATGGGCTGGATCTTGCCTGGGCTCGGGCCGGTGTGAACTGCGCGCACGGGTTCCCGACTGCGCCCGCGCCGGGCCATCACGGCTCCGGGATGTTTTCCCGAAAGATCACCTGCAGCCGCGGCAGGCAGCTGGGTTCGGGCGCGCCCTTGACGGCCGCCACCAGCAGCTTGACGATCTCGCGCGCCTCGACGCGCGGGTTCTGGTCGATCACCGCGTCCATGGTGCGATCGAGCAGCAGGCGGCGCGTGGCCTCGGTGAGGTCGTGACCGACGAAGACGATGCGAGACGCAGAGGACGCCTTGCTCGGCCGGGCCGCGTCAGGCCGGGCCGCGTCAGGCCCCGCGTCGCCCGCCCATGCCTCAACCGGCCGGGCCTCCTTCAGCGCCCGCGCGATACCTTGATTGCCGGCGCCGATGTTGTAGATCGCGTGAGGCGGGTCCTTGCGCAGCAGATCCTGCGTGACGGCAAAGGCGCGGTCGCGGTCGTCGCCGATCTCAAGAATGTGGGCGATGCGCAGGTGCGGAAACTCTTCGCTCAGCAGCGACCGAAAGCCCATCTCGCGTTCTTCGTGGCCGCGATAGGCCAATGACCCGACGAACACGGCGACCTTCCGTTCGGTGTGCTGCGGCAGAAACCGCCCCAGCAACAGCGCGGCCAGACGGCCCGCGGCGCGGTTGTCGATGCCCACGTACCCCAGGCGCGCCGAGATCGGAATGTCCGACACCAGGGTGCTTACGTGCACGCCGCTGTCGCGCAGCGCCATGATGGCGTCGCGCACCTGGGGATGGTCCAGTCCGACCAGGCCAACGGCCTGCGTCTGTTCGCGCAGCTCGTAAAGCTTCTTTGCGAGCTTGTTGGCATCGAACCCTTCGATCAGATGCAGGCGGGCCTGCACATCGGGGCGGGTGGCGGCTTCTTCGAGCAGGTGCCGGCCCAATGCGGTCATGAAGCTGTTGGTGCCGGCGGGCAAAACGAAATCGACCCGCACGTCCTGACTGGCGGCCTCGGCGCCCGGGACGAAGTAGCCCAGGCGATTGGCAATCGCCAGCACGCGGTCGCGGGTCTTGCCGCGCACGCCGTCGCGGTCGTTCAGTACCCGGTCCACGGTGGCGGTGGACATGCCGGCTTCGCGGGCAATGAGGGAAATGGTGGGGCGCATGCGGGATCGGGCTCTCAAGACACCATCAGGACGATGGCGGCGCGGCCATCATAAGCCATCATTTGCAATCATTCGAGATCAAAAAGGTAACGCTGCCGTCCTATGAGCGCCTATCGCCTTTACCCCTGATTGTTTTGATGTGAATATCGCGGCTCAATACATCAAACACCGCACGGCAGGGTGCCAGGCAGTCGACAGGGCACACCACGCCGGCAGGAGGAGACCATGTCGCACCCTACCTTGGTGCCCGACCCGCCCGTCCGGGAACGGCGCTTTCGCATCGGCTGCATCGGCGCCGGCATGATCATGGCCGAATGCCATCTGGCCGCCTACCAGCAGGCCGGCTTCACGGTGGCGGCGATTGCGTCGCGTACCCGCAGCAAAGCGGCCGCGGTCGCCGAGCGCTACGGCATCCCGCGTGTGCACGAGGATCCCCTGGCCCTGATCGCCGATCCGCAGATCGAGATCGTGGACATCGCATATCCGCCCGACCTGCAGCCCGCGCTGATTCGCGCCGCATTGGCCGCCCCGCACGTGCGCGGCGTGCTGGCGCAAAAGCCCCTCGCCCTCTCGCTGGATGAAGCCCGCGCCTTGCGCGACGAGGCGCGCGCCGCAGGCAAGATCCTGTCGGTGAACCAGAACATGCGCTACGACCAGTCGATGCGCACGCTCAAGCAGCTGCTTCACCAGGGCGTGCTGGGCACGCCGGTGTTCGCGCAGATCGACATGCACGCGATCCCGCACTGGCAGGATTTCCTGCGCGGCTATGACCGGCTGACGCTCTCGAACATGAGCGTTCACCACCTCGATGCCCTGCGCTACCTGTTTGGCGAACCCACCGAGATCACCAGCATCACCCGCCCCGATCCGCGCACCGAGTTCGCGCATCGGGATGGGCTGGTCTGCACCACGCTGCGATTTGGCAACGGCCTGCTGGCGCTGTCGCTCGAAGACGTGTGGTCCGGCCCGCGGGCCGAGGGATACCCCGACGACCAGCACATCCGCTGGCGGGTGGAAGGGACCGAGGGCGTGGCGCGCGGCACCATCGGCTGGCCCACCGGCGAGCCGTCGACCCTGAGCTACGCCTCGCGCGCGGCCCGGGGCCATACCGATGGGCGATGGGTGACGCCCACGTGGGACACGATGTGGTTTCCACATGCCTTCATTGGCGTGATGGAGCAGTTGCAGTACGCGCTGGCCAGCGGCACCGAGCCTGCGTTGAGCGTGACCGACAACGTACGCACGATGGCGCTTGTCGAGGCCGCGTATACGTCCATCGCCGAAGGCCGCACGATACGGCTGCCGGCGGTTGAATAACCAGACAGAAAAAACAGACGGAGACAACCATCATGATCCAGACCGGAATCTTCTCGGGCTACTTTCCCTACGAACTGGAGCGCACCGCCAAGGTGATCCGCTCGCACGGCTTCAACACCGTGCAGCTGGACCTGCATTTCAAGGACATGGAGCTCGGCCCGGGGCAGCTGACCGCGCAGAAATGCACCCAGATCCGCGACACGTTCCGCAACTACGACCTGCCGGTGTCCTGCATCTCGGCCTATACCAACATCGTTCATCCCGATCCCGCCGAGCGCCAGCGCCGTAACGGCTACCTCAAGGAAATCCTCACGCACGCGCGCCAGCTGGGTTCGCCTTACGTGATCTCGGAAACGGGCACGTTCGACACCGAAAGCGACTGGGTCCATCACCCCAAGAACAAGACCGAGGAAGGCTGGGACCAGTGCCGCGCGGTAATCGCCGAGCTGTCGCAACATGCCTATGACCATGGCGCGGTGTTCCTGCTGGAGACCTACGTGAACAACGTGGTGGGATCGGTCGAGGAGACGCTGCGCATGTTCGCCGAGGTGGATCACCCGGGCCTGGGCCTCCTGATGGATCCGACGAACTACTTCGAAGCGCACAACATCGACCAGATGGATCGCACGCTCAATCAGGTGTTCGATGCGCTCTCGGACAAGATCTGCATCGCGCATGCCAAAGACGTGAAGCGTTCGGGCGATGACAAGTCGGAAAAGCACAGCGACATCGGTGACGAGGGCGCGGCCGAAAGCCATACGTTCCGTGGGGTCGGCGAGATCGAGCTGCCGGCGCCGGGCCTGGGCGCGCTCAATTACGACCTGTACTTGCAGCGCCTGGCAAAGAAGCACCCCAACATTCCCATCATCATCGAACACCTGACCGAAGACGACGTGCCGCGCGCCAAGCAGTTCCTCGACGAGCGGCTGCGCGCGAACGGTCTGTAGGCCGGCGCCGCACGCGAACCAGGCGCACCGCGAAGCCATCCTCGAACAAGGCCCGCGGCGCGCCGCTCGAACACGATTCTGAACACCGACACCGGCAGACGCGCGCCCGCGCATCCGCC
Source organism: Achromobacter sp. GbtcB20 (assembly GCF_019091095.1). Classification (NCBI taxonomy): domain Bacteria; kingdom Pseudomonadati; phylum Pseudomonadota; class Betaproteobacteria; order Burkholderiales; family Alcaligenaceae; genus Achromobacter; species Achromobacter sp. GbtcB20. The sequence continues at coordinate 171,322 of NZ_JAGXJZ010000009.1, forward strand.
AGGGAGAACTCATGCCTGATATTTACGGAACCTGGATGACGCGCCGCGACGTAGAGGCGCGCACCGGACAGCTTGCGCAGTTTGCCGGCGTACGCCTGATGACGCTGGACGACGGGCTGGAGCGCGGTATCCGCATGCTGGAGTTCCGCAGCGGCACGGGCCTGCGTTTCACGGTGCTGGTGGATCGTGCGATGGACATCGCCGATTGCGAATACCGCGGTTTTGCCATGGGATGGCAATCGCCCTCGGGCTTTCGCCATCCCGGACTGCATGACTACGAAGGCGAGGGCGGGCTGGGCTGGATGCGCTCGTTTTCGGGACTCATGGTCACCTGCGGTCTGGATCACATCCTGTTCATGTACGACGCGCCGGCCGATAACTATGTGTACGGCCCCCGCAAGACGGCCAAGCAATCCATCCATGGCCGCGTCGGCACCATTCCCGCGCGGCTGACCGGCTACGGCGAACGCTGGGACGGCGATCACTGCGTGCTGTGGGCCGAAGGGGTCGTGAGCCAGGGCACCGTGTTTGGCGAGCATCTGGAGCTGCACCGCCGCATCGAGATCGAGGTGGGCACCAACGACATCAAGCTGTCGGACCGTGTGGTGAATCGCGGCTTTTACCGCACGCCCCATATGCTCTGCTATCACATCAACCTGGGCTATCCGGTGCTGGACGCCGGCTCGCGCTATCTGGCCCCGATCCGCGAGGTGGTGTGGGCCGCGCACGAGCAGGACTACCGCAAGCAGGGCGTGGGCTACCGCCGCATGCCGGCGCCGCAGCTGGGCTTTCATGAGCAGGTGTGGCAGCACGAGATGGCCGCCGCGGCCGACGGCAGCGTGCCGGTCGCCCTGGTGAACGATGCGCTGGGCCTCGGGATGCAGGTCAGCACCTACAAACATCAATTCCCCTGCCAGTATCAGTGGCAGAACCTGCAATCGGGCCAGTACGCGATGGGCATCGAACCGTCCACCAACCATGTGTTGGGGCAGGGCGCGGCGCGCGAGCGCAACGAGCTCATCTGGCTGGAGCATGGCGAGGCGCGCTGCTACGACACGACGTTCAGCGTGCTGGGCTCGGCCGCCGACATCGCAGCCTGCGAAGCACGCATCCGCGCGATTGCGGCGCAGCCCGAGACCGACTATCCGCCGTTGTCGGGGCGCTTTGCGCCCATCGCGGGGCGCCCATGAGCGCGCGCTTTTCCTTGCAAGGCCGCCGTGTGCTGTACACAGGCGCGGCGGGCGGCTTTGGCGTGGACACCACGGTCGCGCTGCTGCAAGCGGGCGCCCATGTGATCGCGCTGGATAACCACGCCGGGCATATCGATCGCCTGCGCAGCACCGTGCCGGCGCAGCTTGCCGGGCAGCTTCAGATCCTGCAGGCCGACCTTGCCGACGCCAGCGCGCTGCAAGCGCACCTTGAGCAGCTGACCGCCGAGGGCACGATCGATGTGGTCATCAACAACGCGGCCATCTATCCCTCGCGCCCGTTCGAGGAATACAGCGATGCCGAGCTGGCGCGCGTGCACCGCGTGAACGTGGAGGCCGCCGTGCAGATCGTGCGCGCGGCGCTGCCGGGCATGCGCGAGCAGCAATGGGGCCGCGTGATCAACATCTCGTCGATCACGCTGTCGGGCGGGTGGGAAAACCTGCTGCCCTACGTGCAGTCCAAAGGCGCGATGGTGGGCGTCACGCGCGCCTTCGCCCGCGAGTTTGGCAAGTGGGGCATCACGGTCAACGCCATCTCGCCGGGCGCGTTTCCGACCGACGCCGAGAAGATCCATCCCGATCCCGAGGGCTACAACCGCATGGTGCTCGAACGCCAGTCGGTCAAGCGCCGCGGGCACGCCGGCGACATTGCCGCGGTCATCGTGTTCCTGGCCTCGGACGAGGCGGGTTTCATTTCCGGACAGACGCTGGCGGTGGACGGCGGCTGGGTCATGCATTGAAAGGCGCATCGGCGCCACGCAGAGGGTAGAAGCAATGAGCATTCTTTCTGGCTACAAGGTTCTGGACTGCTCCATCGCCATGGCGGGGCCGTTCGCGGCGCAGCGCCTGGGCGACCTGGGCGCCGACGTGATCAAGATCGAGCCGCCCACCGGCGAATGGCAGCGGCACGCGCCCGCCGGCGGCATCACGGGCAACAAGATCAACGTGTCCTTTCTTTCGCTGAACCGCAACAAGCGCTCGCTGGCGATCGATCTGAAGAGCGCCGGCGGCAAGGAGATCATCCAGAAGCTCGCGGCGCAGGCCGATGTGTTCATCCAGAACTACCGGCCGGGTGTCGCCGGCCGCCTGGGCGTGGACTACGAGACCTTGTCGGCCCTGAACCCGCGCCTGATTTATGTATCGATGTCGGGTTTCGGCGAGGACGGCCCCTATGCCACGCGTCCCGGACAGGATCTGCTGCTGCAGGCGATGTCGGGCGCGATGCTGTCGTCGGGCCGGGCCGGCGAGGCGCCGCGCGCGGCGGGCCAGTATGTGGTCGACGCCGTCACCGCGTATTGCGCGTTCGAAGGCGTGCTGGCCGCGCTGCTGCACCGCGAGCGCACCGGCGAAGGCCAGAAGGTCGAGGTCAACATGCTGGATGCCATCACCACGATCCAGATGCAGGAGCTCTCGGTGTACACGGTGGGGCACAAGCCGCAGGTGCGCAGTGCCGAGCCGCATGCTCACGTATACATCCGCGCGCCCTATGGCACCTTTGCGACCAGCGACGGCTATCTGGCGCTGGCCATGCCCGATATGAACGTGCTGGCGCGCGTGACTGAAGAACCGCGCCTGGCGGACTACGCCGGCGAGCGCGACGGTTGGGAAAAGCGCGACGAGATCTACGCGCTGGTGCGCGACACGTTGGCCCGCGCCTCGACCGCCGACTGGTTCGCCAAGCTGGATGCCGCCGGCATCTGGTGCAGCCCCGTGTATGGCTACGCCGATCTGGTCGACGATCCGCAGATCGCGCACAACGGCACGTTCGTCGAATACGAACATCCGACCGAAGGCCGGATCAAGACGCCGGGCTTTCCGATCCGCTTTTCGAAAACCCCTAGCCAAGTGGTGCGCGGCGCGCCGCTTACCGGTCAGCACACCGACGAAGTGCTGCGCGACTTCGGCTTCAGTGCCGACGAGATCGCCGCACATGCGGCCTCGGGCGCGGTGCTGCGAGGGGCCTCGGAATGAGCGAGCGTGCGTTGCCCTATCGCGGCCTGACCTGGGATCACCCGCGCGGCTACAACGCGCTGCACGCGGCCACCGCTCACACGCCGCTGGTCAACTGGGACAAGCAATCGCTCGAGGGCTTCGAGTCCGCGCCCATTGCCGAACTCTGCGCGCGCTATGACCTGGTGGTGCTGGATCACCCCCATCTTGGCGAAGCCCTGGCGCACGATTGCCTGCAAGCGCTGGACACCGTGTTCGCGCCCGACGAGCTGGCGCGGATCGCGCGCGACAGCATCGGGCTGTCGTACGACAGTTACCGCATGGCCGGTCGCCAATGGGCGTTGCCGCTGGACGCTGCCACGCAGGTGATGGCCACGCGCGCTGACTGGTTGGACGGCTCCGTGCCGCGCACCTGGCATGAGGTGCTGACGCTGTCGCAACGCAGCGGCTCGGTCGCGCTCAGCTGGGGCGGACCGCATCCGTTTCTGTCGCTGCTGTCGATTGCCGCCGCGCTTGCACCCGATACGGACTTGCGGCCGCACGGCGCCTGGCACGACGAGGCGACGCTCGCCGACGCATGCGACGTGCTTGTCGAACTGGCGCGGCGCACGCCCGCGCACGCCTTGGCTTACAACCCGATCGCGCTGCTGGGCCACATGAGCGCGCGCGACGACATCACGCTATGCCCGCTGGTCTACGGCTACGTGAACTACGCCACCTCCGCGGTCGCCAAGCCGCTCACGTTCCGCGACGCGCCCCAGGCCGACGCTGGCCGGCCCGGATCGATCCTGGGCGGGACCGGCATTGCGATATCGCGGCGCTGCGTCGTGGGGCCGGCGTTGCGCGCGCACCTGTTGTGGTTGCTGGCAGCCGACACCCAAAGCCGCTTCATCCCGCAGCATGAAGGCCAGCCCAGCCATCGCGGCAGCTGGGCCGATGCAGACGTGAACGCGGCCAGCGGCAACTTCTATGCCAATACGGCCCGCACATTGGAAGCGGCCTCGATCCGGCCGCGGCACGACGGCTACATCGCCTTCCAGGGCGAGGCCTCGCAGTTTCTGCGCGACGGCGTTGCCGCCCGCGCACCCTCCCACACCTTGGCGCGCGGCCTGACCCAGCGCTTTAAGGCCAGCCTGGCCGCCGCCTCCCCGCACCCCGCTGCATAAGGATTTCGACGTGAGCGCACTCGTCAATCTCAGTATCGATGGCCATGTCGCCATCATCGAACTCAACCGTCCCGAGAAGCTGAACGCGATGACGCCCGAGATGGCCGACTTGCTGATCGCCGCGGTAGAAGCGTGCAATGCCGACGCGCAGGTGCGCGCGGTAATCCTGACCGGCGCGGGTCCCAAGGCCTTCTGCGCCGGCTCGGACATCACCGAGCTTGACCGCTACGCCACGCCCTGGGATTTCCGCAACCGGCTCGATTACTGCGACTGCGTGCGCATGTTGAAGAAGCCCACCGTGGCTGCGATCAACGGCTATACGTTCGGCGGCGGCCTGGAGATGGCATTGGCTTGCGATATCCGCATCGCCGCCGACAACGCGCGCCTGGGCGCGCCCGAGATCAAGCTGGGATGGATTGGCGGCGGCGGCATGACCGCGCAACTCGTCCATGCGATCGGCCCGAGCAATGCCGCCCTGATGGTACTGACGGGCGATCCCATCCGCGCCGAGCAGGCGCTGGCCTGGGGGCTGGTGAGCGAGGTGGTGCCGCAGGAGCAGCTTCGCGAGCGCGCGCAGGCGCTTGCCGCCACCATCGCCTCGCGCGCGCCCATTGCGGCCGAGACGGCCCGCGTCAATCTGCGCGCCGCGTTGTCGATGCCGCTGGAAAAGGCCGTGGAATACGAGCGCGATCTGCAGGCGATCTGCTTTGCCACCGCCGACGCCAAGGAAGGCCGCAAGGCATTCGAAGAAAAGCGCGCGCCGAAGTTCGAGCGGCGCTGACGCGGCGGGCGCCGTCCAGCGCGGCGCCGGAACCCTCTCAGTTGGGCTGGTCCTTGCCCGGGTCTTCGGCCAGCACCTGCGGCGTCACGTAGGCGCTGCGCGCCGCATCGGCCGGCTCCATGCGCAGGGGCTGGTGCACCCGCGATGGCGGCACCAGCGAGCCCGGCGCGTCGGGGTTGGTCCACAGCGGATCGGGGATTTCGGCAAAGACCTGGCGCAGGCGTTCGCCCCAGGTGCCGCGGATCATGCGGAAATACTCGTTGTGCTCGTCGATGCTGGCAAAGTGCGTGACGCGCAGCGAATTGGCGTCGTACACCAGCAGGTCCAGCGGCAGGCCCACCGAGATATTCGAGCGCAGTGTGGAATCCATCGAGATCAGGGCGCACTTGGCGGCCTCGTCCAGCGAGGTGTCCGGTTGCAGCACGCGGTCCAGGATGGGCTTGCCGTATTTGGCCTCGCCGATCTGGAAGTACGGGCATTCCTGGCCCGCCTCGATGAAGTTGCCGGCCGAATACACCTGGAACAGGCGGCATTGCTCCATGCCGATCTGCCCGCCGAAGATCATGCTGACGTTGAAGTCGACACCCTGTTCGTGCAGGGCGGCGGCCTCGCTGTGATAGACCTCGCGCACCGCCGCGCCCACCAGGCGCGTGGCCGTGAACATGTCGGGCGCGTTCCAGAGCGTGTCGGCGCCTTCCTCGCGCTGGCGGGTCAGCACGTTCAGCACGGCCTGGCTGACCGCCAGGTTGCCGGAGGTCATCAGGACCATGACGCGCTCGCCCGGCCGCTCGAACACGGTCATCTTGCGAAAGACACTGATCTGGTCGACCCCGGCATTGGTGCGGGAGTCGGAAAGAAACACCAGGCCGGCGTCCAGGCGGGCAGCTACACAGTAGGTCATGATCGGAAAGAGGGAAAAGCCACCCCGCATTGTATTGCGGCGGGGCGGGGCGGGGCGGATGTTACGGCTTACTGCTGCGCGCCGGCCTGGACCTGGACGCTGATTTCCATGGACTCCTCGCCGCCGCCGGTGCGCACGCCCCGCACGGGCGAGGCCGAGTCGTAATCCCGGCCCACGGCCAGCCGGCAATGGCATTCCGAGGCGAACTGGCTGTTGGTGATGTCCACGCTGGTCCAGCCCAGGTCGGGCAGCCAGACGTCGGCCCAGGCGTGGCTGGCCGCGTGCTCGGCCGTGGTGTACAGGTAGCCGCTGACGTAGCGCGCGGGCACGTTCAGGCCGCGCACGCACGCGAGGAACAGGTGGGCGTGGTCCTGGCATACGCCATGACCCAACGCCAGCACCTGGTTGGCGGCGGTGGTGACGTCTGTAGTACCGGGCTCGTACGCCACGCGTCCGTGGATGGCGCCCGCCAGCGTCAGGATGTCGTCCGAGGTCGACAGTCCGTTTGGCAGCACCGCGCGCGCGAACGCAAGAACCGTCTCGTCCGCCTGCGTCAGCCGCGTCTGCACGCAGTAGGCATGCACCGGCAGCCGGCTGTCCTCGCCGCCCAGCACGCCGCGCACCAACGGCGCCACCAGCACCTGGCCAGACACGCGCAGCTCGATGTCGCTGTGCGGCTGGTTCAACGTCAGCGTGTGCGTGATGTTGCCGTAGGCGTCGACCTGCTTGTCCAGCTCGCCCGGCGCCTCGATGTTCCAGCGCAGAACACGCTGGTGTTCGTCGTCGCGCGGCGTCAGGCGCAGGGTCTGGATGCTGTAGTTGACCGGCGCGGTGTAGCGGTAATGCGTGACGTGCGTGATGATCTGCTTCATGGCTGTCTCCGTGTTATGCCGACAGCGGCACCAGGAAGTCCTGGCTGATCCGGTTGCCCAGGTCGTTGATGCGGTCCAGGAACCGGTCCAGGTACCGGTGCAGTCCGCTCGCCAGGATGTCCTCGACGCGGCCGTACTGCAGCTCAGCACACAACATGCCCGCGCGCCGCTCGGTCTCGGTCGAGCGCTGGTTCGCCACGCGCGCCAGGTCGTCGGCCACCGCCCGCATCGAGGCCAGCAGCGACCGCGGCATGTCGCCATGCAGGATCAGCAGTTCGGCCACGCGATCGGGGGTAATGACATCACGGTACACCTTGCGGTAGATCTCCAGGCCGGACACGGAGCTGAGCAGCGCCGACCAGCGGTAGAACTCGCTTTGCACGGCTGCGGCGCTGGCCGGTTCCGCGCGGCTCTCCTGCGCGCCCGCGCTGCTGCGTTCGTGGAACTTCACGTCCAGCATGCGGGCGGTGTTGTCGGCGCGCTCCAGGTGCATGCCGATGCGCATGAAGTACAGCGCCTCGTCTTCCAGCATGGTGCCGATCGTGACGCCGCGCGCCAGGTGCGAACGGAACTTGACCCACTCGAAGAATTCGCCCGGATTGCGTTCCAGCAGCCCCGTGTGCAGATGCTTGAGCAGCTCGAGCCACGTCGTGTTGTAGGTTTCCCAGACTTCCGTCGTGAGGCTGCCGCGCACGGCGCGCGCGTTTTCGCGGGCGGCGCGCATGCACGAATAGATCGACGAGGAATTCTCCGGGTCGCGCACCATGTATTCCAGCACGTCGTGCGGCGAGATCGACGCGTACTTGCTCTGATACAGCCCCTGCAATTCGGAGATGCGCAGCACGCCCAGCCACGAGCCTTCTCGCGTATGCGTGTCCTGCGGCAGCAGCGACATCTGCAGGTTCACGTCCAGCATGCGGGCGGTATTTTCCGCGCGCTCGGTGTAGCGGCACATCCAGAACAGGTTGTCGGCGGTTCGGCTCAGCATGATCAGTCCTCCAGCACCCAGGTGTCCTTCGTGCCGCCGCCCTGGCTGCTGTTGACCACCAGCGAGCCCTCGGTCAGCGCCACGCGGCACAGGCCGCCCGGCACGGTGCGGATCTCCTTGCCGCACAGCACGTACGGCCGCAGATCCACGTGACGCGGCGCGACGCCCGATTCCACGTAGGTGGGCGTGGTCGACAGCGCCAGCGTGGGCTGCGCGATGTAGTTGGCGGGATTGGCGCGCACGCGGTCCCGGAACGATTCCACCTCGGCGCGCGAGGCGGACGGCCCGACCAGCATCCCGTATCCGCCCGCGCCATGCACTTCCTTGACGACGAGGTCCTGCATGTTGGCCAGCACGTGCGACAGCTCGTCCGGCCGGCCGCAGCGCCAGGTCGGCACGTTCGACAGGATGGGTTCCTCGCCCAGATAGAAGCGGATCATGTCGGGCACGTAGAGATACGTGGACTTGTCGTCGGCGATGCCGGTGCCGATCGCGTTGGCGAGCGTGACGCGGCCGGCGCGATACACCGACAAGAGGCCCGGCACGCCCAGCGCGGAATCGGCGCGAAAGGACAGCGGATCGAGAAAATCGTCGTCCAGCCGGCGGTAGATCACGTCGACCTTGCGCGGCCCGCGCGTGGTGCGCATGTAGACGGTGTTCTGCTCGACGAACAGGTCCTGGCCTTCCACCAGTTCCACGCCCATCTGCTGGGCCAGGAAGGCGTGCTCGAAGTAGGCCGAGTTGTACATGCCCGGCGTCAGCACCACCACGGTGGGATCGTCGCCGCCGTGCGGCGCGACCTCGCGCAGGTTGTCCAGCAGCAGGTCGGGGTAGTGCGCGACGGGTTCGACCTTGATGCGGCCGAACGCGTCGGGCATGAGCCGCATCGACATCTTGCGGTTCTCCAGCATGTACGACACGCCCGACGGCACGCGCAGGTTGTCCTCCAGCACATAGAATTCACCGGCGCCCGCCCGCACGAGGTCCACGCCGGCGATGTGGCAGTAGATGTCCTCGGCCACGTCGACGTCCTGCATCTCCGGACGGTATTGCGCGTTCAGGAAGACCTGCTCGGCCGGCACGATGCCCGCGCGCACGATGTCGTGGCCGTGATAGATGTCGCGGATGAACAGGTTCAGTGCGCGCACGCGCTGTTTGAGGCCGGCTTCCAGGTGGCGCCATTCCTCGGCGGGAATGATGCGCGGGATGAGGTCGAAAGGGATCAGGCGCTCGGTGCCGGCGGCGTCGCCCGCGACCGAGAATGTGATGCCGACGCGGCGAAAGCTCAGGTCGGCCTCCAGCCTGCGCACGGACATGGCTTCGTCCGTCTGCTCGTTGTGCCAGCGCTCGAACGCCTGGTAGTGGGAGCGGATGCGGTTCTCGCCATCGCGCATTTCGTCAAAGGCGGATGGACGGGCGGGTAGGTCCTTCATGGCTCCTCCGTGCAGATGCTTGCGGCCGCTTGCACGCGGCCGTCATCCGGCCGTGGCCGGCCGGTCAAGGTGTACAAGCAACCCGCATGCCAGCTTTGTCGGCAGACGGGGCGACACGGCATCAATATGCGCTGCGGGTGGGGGAAATGCCATCCCCGGGGCGGACGACGGCGTAATCCGGGGACGGGAGGCCGTCAGGGGGGCGAGGGCGGCTGCAGAGCTGCCCGGGCGCGCGCACCAAGCTGGTGCGTCAGGCCGGACGAAACTGGTGCGTCAGCGGGGACGCGTCAATTCATGCGATAGGAATGCAGGACCGAACCGCTCTTGCCGCCTTGCTCCAGCGGCGCATGCGGCACCCAGCCGTCCTGCGTCAGCACCGCGTCCAGCCGGACGTCGTGCGCGGCGGGGACATATCCCGGGTCCAGCTCGCCGCAGCTCCAGGCGATGCCGATGGCGGTGAAGGGGTGGCCGCGGTCGCGCAGGGCGGCCAGGGTGCGGTCGTAATAGCCGCCGCCATAGCCCAGGCGGTCGCCGAGTTCGGTGTAACCCAGCGTGGGCACCAGCACCACGTCGGGCAAGAGTTCCGGACCGGCCACGGGCTCCTGGATGCCGTAGGGGCCGGCGCGCAGCTCGGCCTCGGGCGTCCAGGGCAGAAAGGCGAGCGGCGCGTTGCGCTCGCGCACGACCGGCAGCGCCACCGTCATGCCGGCCTCGCTCCATTGCGTCAGGAGCGGGCGCAGATCGGGTTCGTCGGCCATGGGCCAGAAGGCGGCGACAGTGGTGGGTGCCGGATGGCCGGCCTGCACGGCCTGGTCGCGGGCCACATTCAGCCAGGTGAAAAGGCGTGCGCGCATGAGCAAAGCGCCCCGGCTGCGCTGGTCTTCAGGCATTTCGGTGCGCAATTTCCGCAATCGCGTGCGGTGGACTGCGGTATCCTCTGGAGTATTTTGCGTAGTCATGCGGTGGCTGTAACCGGGGGGTTGAATATGAAGGCAAACATGCTGAAGACGAACATGCGTATGCTCAGCATGCGGGTGCGTCGCGAGACAGGCGCCCGGCAGCCCCCACGGTATCAGAATTCCTCGTTGCAAGCCGCCGACGCCCGCGCCGGGCTGCGCCGCTTGCTGCCGCTGGTGGCGCTTTTCACGGCTGCCTGTGCGCCCGTCGATGCGCAGCAGCGCAGCGCCGCCGTCAATCCCCAGCCCCAGCCCGCCGTGCAAGCGGCCCAGCCGATGATCGCCGTGCCGCCCGTGGTGCTGGCGGGCCTGCCGCCGACCGCGGAAACGCCCGCGCTGGCCGCCGTGGTCGCCGCCCGCGAAGCCATGAACCGCAAGCAGTGGTCGGTGCTGGGCGCCCTGGTGCCGCAGGCCAAGGGCGACCCGCTGGGCATGTATCCGGAATACTGGCTGCTGCGCTATCAGCTCTGGACGCCGCCCGCCTCGGGCCGGCCCGTGGCGGCGCTGCAGCAGTTCATCAACAGCAATGGCGACGCCTACCTGGCCGACCGCCTGCGCGGCGACTGGCTGCTCGCCGCCGCCCGCAGCGGCGACTTCGAAACGGTGCGCAAGCTGGCGCCCGTCAAAAACAGCAACGCGCAGATCGAATGCGCCATCCTGGACGGCAAGCACATGACCGGCCAGCGCGCCACGGCCGCGCAGGCAATGGCCGTGTTCTCGCCCGGCAGCGCATGCTGGGCGCTGTACGACCAGCTCGTGGCCGACGGCATCCTGGGCTGGGAGCAGCTCGAGCCGCAGCTGCGCGATGCCATCGAGGCCAACAAGACCACCGATGCGCGCAAGTTCGTGCAGTACATGTTCGAACCGCGCGACGTGAAGACCTACGACGTCATCATGAAAGACCCCATGAAGTGGCTGACGCGGCAGGACCGCATGCCCGTGGGTCGCAACGAAAAGGAACTGGTCACGATCGCGCTGGCCCGCCTGGCGCGCTCGGACGTCAGCGTCGCCGACTCCTACCTGCGCCGCGAATGGGCCAAGTCGATGTCCAAGTCGAACCTGGCCTGGGTGCGCGGCCAGTACGCGCTGACCGCCGCGCTGGGCCTGGACAGCCGGGCGAACGATTGGTACCGCGAGGCGGGCCATATCCGCATGACCGAATACAACGCCGCCTGGAAGGTGCGCGCCGCGTTGCGCCAGCCGAAAATCGACTGGAAGTGGGTCATCGAATCCATCGACGAAATGCCGCCTTCGCAACAGGCCGAGACGGTCTGGGTGTACTGGAAGGCCCGCGGCCAGGCCGCGACGGGCAACAAGGACAAGGCGCAGGCCGCCTACGCCAGCATCGCCGACCGCTTTGATTTCTACGGCCAGCTGGCCGCGGAAGAGCTGGGCCGCCGCATCAATGTGCCGCCGCGTCCCGCGCCCATCAGCGACCGCGAGATCGCCGAGGCCCGCGCCAATCCGGGCCTGCAACGCGCCGTGCTGCTGTTCCGCCTGGGCTGGCGCGCCGAAGCCGTGCCCGAATGGAACTTCACGCTGCGCGGCATGAGCGACCGCCAGCTGTTGGCCGCCGCCGAGCTGGCCCGCGCCGAGAACATCTACGACCGCGTGGTCAACACGTCGGACCGCACCGAAAAGGAATTCGACTTCAGCCAGCGCTTCATCGCGCCGTTCGAGGGCCGCGTCACCGCGAAGGCCAACGCCATCGCGCTGGATCCGGCCTGGGTGTACGGGCTGATCCGCCAGGAATCGCGCTTCATCATGGATGCGCGCTCGCACGTGGGCGCCTCGGGGCTGATGCAGCTCATGCCCGCCACGGCCAAGTGGGTGGCCGGCAAGATCGGCATGAGCGACTTCACGCCGGCCAGCGTCAACGATTTCGACACCAATACCGTACTGGGCACGAACTACCTGAACATCGTGCTGCGCGATTTGAATGGTTCGCAGATGCTGGCCAGCGCCGGTTACAACGCGGGTCCGGGCCGGCCGCGCAATTGGCGTTCGACGTTCACGCATCCCGTCGAAGGCGCCATCTTTGCCGAGACCATCCCGTTCACCGAAACCCGCATCTACGTCAAGAACGTGATGTCCAACGCCACGTATTACGCGGCCATGTTCACCGGCCAGCCGCAATCGCTGAAGGAGCGCCTGGGCAACGTCGTGCCGGCAGGCACCGAAACCGCCGCCGCGCCATGACGCGCGATCCGGCGACCGAAGGCCTGCGCGCCTATATCGTTGGCGGCGCGGTGCGAGATGCGCTGCTCGGCCTGCCGCACGGCGATCACGATTGGGTCGTGGTGGGCGCCACGCCCGAAGACATGACCGGCCGTGGCTTCATCCCCGTCGGCGGCGATTTCCCCGTCTTCCTGCACCCCCGCACCAAAGAGGAATACGCCCTGGCGCGCACCGAACGCAAGTCGGGGCGCGGCTACAAGGGCTTCACCTTCTACACCGGCGCGGACGTCACGCTGGAGGACGACCTGCGCCGGCGCGACCTGACGGTAAATGCCATTGCCCAGGACGAAGACGGCCGGCTCGTGGACCCGCTGGGCGGCGCGGACGACCTGCGCGCCCGGATCTTTCGTCATGTGGGCGATGCGTTCGAAGAGGATCCCGTACGCATCCTGCGCCTCGCCCGCTTTGCCGCGCGCTTTGGCGATTTCAGCATTGCGCCGGAAACGATGGCGCTGTGCCGCCGCATGGTCGAGGCCGGCGAGGCCGATGCGCTGGTGGCTGAACGCGTCTGGAAGGAATTGTCGCGCGGCCTGATGGCGCAGGCGCCTTCGCGCATGCTGGGTGTGCTGAACGAATCCGGCGCGCTGGCGCGCGTGATGCCCGAATTGCAGGGCGTGGACGAAGTGGCTGCGCAGTTGGATCGCGCCGCGGGGCAGGGCTTGCCGCTGGCAAGCCGCTACGCGCTGATGTGCCGCTTGACGCCGCAGCGCGAAGCGCTGGGACGGCGGATGCGCGTGCCCACGGAATGCAACGACTACGCGCGACTCTTGCCTGAAGTCCTCGACGCATTGGGTGCGCAGGATGGCATGCCGGATGGCCCGGACAGGGCCGATGCGCAGTTGGCGCTGATGGAGCGCGCCGATGCCTTGCGCAAGCCGGAACGCTTTTTTGAACTGTTGGATGCCGCGGCCGTGTTGCGCGCGGTGGACCTTCCCGCGTGGCAATCGCGGGTGGCGGCGGTGCGGGGCGTGGACGCGGGCGCCATCGCCAAGGCTTGCGCGGGCGAGCCGGCGCGCATCAAGGAAAGCGTGCGCCAGGCGCGCCTGGCGCGTCTGGCCGATTTGCAGGCAGTCTGATCCGGCTTGCGCGCTACAGCTTGCCCAGCCGGTCGCCGCGCGAGAACCCGCTCAACGGCGCCGTCATGCCGCGGCCGACGGCCAGCACCTTGAACAACTCGCCCATCTCCGCCTCCGACAGCAGCTTCTGCACGGGCGCCACCGCCTGCGCGTAGGCCTGCGCATCGGACGGATCCAGTCCGGCCAGCAGGTCCATGAGGCCCGCGTTCATCAGGAAGCGCGCCTGCGACGTGTAGCCCAGCACCTGCATTCCCGCCGCCAGCGCGGCGTCCGCCATCGCGGTGAAATCCACGTGCGCCGTGATGTCCTGCAGGCCCGGTGCGGTGAAGGGGTCGCCGTGCGCGTGGTGCCGCAGGTGGCACATCAGCGTGCCGCCCGCGCGCTGCGGGTGGTAGTACTCGCCGCGCGGAAAGCCATAGTCCACCAGCAGCGCCGCGCCGCGTTCCAGCCAGCTGCCCATCGCCGCGATCCACGCCTCGCCCTGCAGATTGATTTCCGACACGTAGCCCGGCAGCGCCGGCATGCGCGCCGCGACCGCGGCCGCGAGGGTGGCCGGGGCGGGGCGATCTTCCCAGGTGAAACCGCCGTCGGCATCCACCGCCACGCCGCGTTCCAGCACCTGGCCGGCGTCGCTCCAGACAAAAAGGGAAACCGGCATCGCGTCCAGCACTTCGTTGGCCAGCACGCATCCGGAAAACGCGTGGGGCAGGGCGTCCAGCCATTGCACCCGGTCGCCGAAGGGCGCCAGCCGTTCGGCCTGGCGCGCGCGCAGGTCCGCCGACACTTCCAGAATCAGATAGCGCGTGTCGGACAGCCCCAACGCGTCCAGTTCGCGCAGCACGCCTTCGGCGAGCGCGCCGGTGCCGGCCCCGAATTCCAGCACGGCGCGCGTGTCCGTCTGACGCAGCACCTCGGCCGCCTGGCGCGCCAGCGTGCGCGAGAACAGCGGCGTGAGCTGCGGCGCGGTCACGAAGTCGCCGGCGGGCGTCTTGCCGCCGTCGTCGGCATCGGCCAGCTTGACGTTGCCCGCCGCGTAATAGCCCAATCCCGGCGCGTACAGGGCCTCGGCCATCCAGTGATCGAACGGCAGCCAGCCGCCGCTCGCCGCGATGGCGGCGCGCAGGTGGGCGGCCGTGGCGTCGCTGTGTTCGCGTGCGGTGGGGGAGAGAGGAGGCAGATTGGCGGGGGCGGGGCGTTGCATGGGCGCATGGTACCGGGGCAAACCGGCATTTTCCCAAAAAAAAGCCCCGCAGCATGGCTGCGGGGCTTTTTTCGGATCAGACGGACAGATTAGCCGCGGCGATCGGTCGACTTGGTGAAACGCTTGGCGGGGCCGCCGGGGCGCTTGTCGAACGAGGGCTTGCCACGGAAGCCGCCTTCGGGACGGTCGCCGCCACGGAAGCCGCCTTCGCGCTGGGGACGGTCACCGAAGCTGGGACGGTCGCCAAAGCTGGGGCGCGCGTCGCGATCGCCACCGCGGAAACCGCCTTCACGGGGGCCGCGCTCGCTGAACGGACGGGCGTCGCGCTGGGGACGGTCGCCGTAGCTGGGGCGGTCGCCAAAGCTGGGACGCGAATCGCGGTCGCCGCCACGGAAGCCGCCTTCACGCTGGGGACGGTCGCCGAAGGGGCGATTGCCCTGGTAGCCGCCTTCGCGCTGCGGACGATCGCCGAAGCTGGGACGGTCGCCAAACGAACGCTGCGGGCGGTCGCCGAACGGACGGTCTTCAAAGGAACGGTTGCCCTGGTAGCCGCCGTCGCGCGGCTTGAACTCGCCACGCGGGCCGCCGAAGGAACGGCCTTCACGCGGGGCGCCGTCGCGGGCGCCGGCAAAGCCGCCCGACGCATGACGCGAACCGCCGAAGCCGCCGGGACGCTTGCCGAAAGGCTTGCCAAAGGGCTTGCCGCCGCCGCCACCGGTGGACGGACGCGGGGTGCGCTTGGGTTCCAGACCGGCGATCACTTCAGGCGTGATCGACTGGCCAATGTAGTGCTCGATGCGGCGGACCTTGTGGCGCTCGGAATGCGTGGCCAGCGTGAACGCCAGGCCGCTGCGGCCGGCGCGGCCCGTACGGCCGATGCGGTGCACGTAGTCTTCGGCCTGCATCGGCAGGTCGAAGTTGACCGCGTGGCTGATGCCTTGCACGTCAATGCCGCGGGCGGCAACGTCGGTGGCCACCAGGATGCGCAGCTGGCCGCGTTGCAGTTGCGACAGCGTGCGGGTGCGCTGGCGCTGGTTCATGTCGCCGTGCAGGGCGGCGGCGGCAAAGCCCTGGTCGGCCAGGCGGTCGGCCAGGTCGTCCGCGCCGCGCTTGGTCGACGTGAAGACGATGGCCTGATCCAGCGAGGCGTCGCGCAGCACGTGGTCCAGCAGTTGCATCTTGTGGCTGGCGTCGTCCGCGTACAGCAGGCTTTGCGTGATGTTGGTGTGCTTTTCCTTGGCGCCGGCGATCTCGATGCGCTGCGGCTCGCGCATCATGCGCGCGGCCAGCTTGGCAACGGTGCCGTCCAGGGTGGCCGAGAACAGCAGCGTCTGGCGCTCTTGCGGCAGGCGCTCGATGATGGTCTCGATATCTTCGATGAAGCCCATGTCCAGCATGCGGTCGGCTTCGTCCAGCACCAGGGTGTGCACGGTGTTGAGCTTGACGCGGCCCGATTGCAGGTGATCGATCAGGCGGCCGGGGGTGGCGACCAGCACGTCGACGCGGCGCGACAGCGCCTTCAGTTGCGCGCCGTAGGGCATGCCGCCCACGACGGTCGCGGTGCGCAGGTCGGCCAGCTTGCGGCCATACGTGGCAGTGGCGTCCGTGACTTGCAGGGCGAGTTCGCGGGTCGGGGTCAGCACCAGCACTTGCACGCCGACGCCCTTGTTGGCGGGCATCTGGGCAATGCGGTGCAGGGCGGGCAGCATGAAGGCCGCGGTCTTGCCGCTGCCGGTCTGCGAGGACACCATCAGGTCATGGCCAGCCAGCGCTTGCGGAATGGCGGCGGCTTGAACGGTGGTGGGGGTGGTGAAGCCAGCTTCTTGAACGGCCGACAACAGGGCGGGCGCGAGACCCAGGGTTTCGAAAGACATTACTTTCCCTTGCCGCAATCAATGCGACGCAGTGCTTGGTCGGGCCAGGGGATTAGGCGGCCGGATCCAGGCGACGGTTGATGGAGCATCGTGCCGACCGGATCAACCATGCGCGTGGCGCGTTCTCTTGTACTGATGGAACGCAGGGCGAAAGGAAAGGGGTCAGGAATCGATGATAGTTCGGCATGAGGCCGGAGGGTGGTTTCCCGGCGGACTGCAAAAAATTCCGCTAAATCAAGGCGGTAAATGCCGAACTCGTTTTGTGCAGTGCGGCGATCATAACCTGAATTCACCCTGCAAGGGAATTATTTTTTTGTCCAGCCCCCAATCAATAGGGTTTTTCCCTTGGTTTTCCAGCCACGCGTTGGTGGCCCGGAAATGACCGCAGCCCAGGAACGGCACCGGGGGGCGCCGGGCGGACAGGGGTGAGGGGTGGTTGGACATCAGCACCAGATGGCCGCTGTCGGGCGGCAGCAACAGCCGCTTGGCCTGGGCGTGGGCGCCCCACAGCATGAACACCTTGGGCGACGGATCGCGCGCGACGTGTTTGATGAAGGCATCGGTCACCGTTTCCCAGCCGCGCTTGGCGTGCGACGCGGGCTGGCCGTCTTCCACGGTGAGCGCCGTGTTCAACAGCAGCACGCCCTGCTCGGCCCAGGCGGTGAGGTCATTGCCGGCCGGAACGCCTAGGTCCGGATAGTCGCGCGCAATCTCGTTGAAGATGTTGCGCAGGCTGGGGGGGCGCTTGCAGTCGTCCGGCACCGAGAACGCCAGCCCCTGCGCCTGGCCGGGGCCGTGGTAGGGGTCCTGGCCCAGGATCACGACCCGTACGTCCGAGGGCGCCAGGCCTTGCAGGGCGCGAAAGGGCGTGGCGGGGTACACCACGGCGCCCTGCGCCAGGCGCGCTTCGACATGGCTGGTCGCGGCGGCAAGGGCTGCGGCCACGGCCGGGTCGGCGGACAGGGCGGCCTGCCAGGCGGCAGGCAGTTGCCCGGCCTGCGTGGCCAGGGCGTTGGGTGTAAGGCGGTTGTCGGTCGGCATGGGCGCGATTTTGGCATATCCGCCCGGTCAGCCCGACCGGCGCCGCCCGCCCGTTCAGACCGGCCAGCCGGCCTGCCGGTGCGCCGAGTCCCAGAACATCCATTCAAGTTGCGCGGCGCGCGTGTAGGCCTGGTGCATCGCTTCCACGGTCTGCGGCGAGGCGGTTTGGGCGGCCCGATCCACGGTGGCGATCACCGCGCGGACCAGCGCGTGGAAGTCATCGTCGGCGTAGGTGTCGATCCAGGCGGCGTACGGATTGGGCCGAACGGCGCGCGCGTGGATGTCGCGCCCGATCTCCGCGTAGATCCAGAAGCAGGGAAGCAGGGCAGCCAGGGCGACCGGATAGGGTGCGCTCCAGGCGGTGGCGATGAGGAAGCTGGTGTAGTGATGGCTCGCCGGCGTCAGCGGCGTGGCCTCGAACGTGGCCGCGTCGATGCCGAACTGCTGCATGAAACTGGCATGCAGGCTGCGTTCGGCCACGACGGCGCCCTTGGCGGCTTCGGCAAACTGCACGACGCCGTCTGCGTCGTCGGCCTTGGCGGCGGCAATGGCCAGCGCGCGTCCAAACGCGACCAGATAGTGCGCGTCCTGGATCATGTAGTGCTTGAACGCATCCTCGGCAAGCTGGCCGCTGGCCAGTTCGCGGTTGAACGGCATGTCGCGCGTCTTTTCATAGAGCGCGGCGTTGCGGGTCCAGGCGTCGGAGCTGAAAGACATGGAATTCCTCTTAGGCGTCGCCTCGCGCGCGCGTGGATGCGCGGCGCCGGCGGGGCATAAGCGTACCAAGACAGCGGGGGGAGATTCAGGCCGCGCGCTTGCGGTGATGTCGGGCGAATTCCAGGAGCGCGTCGCGCAGCACCACGGCCTGATTGTGTTCGGTGTTGCGCGCACCGTACAGCAGGGTCAGGGGGCGATCGCCCGCGGCCTCCAGCAAGGCCGCCATGCGCGCTTGCTGCTCGGGCGTGGCCAGTTCGGCCAGGTACTTGGCGCGGAATGCGTCCCAGCGTTCCTCGACGTGGCTGAACCATTTGCACAGTTCAGCGCTGGGGGCGATGTCGCGGGCCCATTCGTCCAGGCCGAGGTCCGCGCGGCGCAGGCCGCGAGGCCACATGCGGTCGACGAGGGCAAGGTAATGCCCTTGCGGACCGGTGCCTTCGTAAACGCGCTGCACGATGATGCGGGACGATTTCATGCCGGCTCCTGCGACGTGGGTGCGGACAGTCTACTTCACGGGCCGAGCGGCCAAGGCCACGCGCGCGGTCAGTTCGCACGTCGTTGAGCCGCCACGGCAAGAACCTGAACGGTAACTGAATGTATATAACCTGCGTCTTTCTTCCCTGAAATCGAGGTCTATTGCCACGGAAGTCACGTCATCTGCGGGCTGTGTCCCCGCCTCGAGACAGAGAGGCTTGTCGGGCTGCGGCGTTGTGGTTTACATTCGCTTAAATTCTATGTAACAACTCCGTTGGAGGCCGACCCAGTCGGCCTTTTTTTGAACCCACGCCCAACAGTCGTGGCTTGGCCAGGCTGCCTGGCGCCCCTTGCCGTCATGCCGCCACGCCATCATCCCGTCCTCCTTGCCTTGCCTGGCACCGCCGACACCCTTTGCCGGCATCGGCAGGCCCCTGCGCAACCCCCCTGCAGCAGCCCGCTGCTCCGCCCATGCTGAATTCCGACGATCTTCCCGCTAGCCACGCCGGGACGGGCGGCTCCTTGCGCATCCTGCATACGGAAGCCGCCACGGCCTTCGGCGGCCAGGAATTCTGTATCTATAAGGAGATGGTCGCCATGCGCGAGCGCGGCCATCACCTGGAAGCGGTCTGCCAGCCGCACGCCGAACTGACGCAGCGGCTTCGCGACGCCGGGTTCACCGTGCACACCGTGAACATGGACGGCGCCGTCAATTTCGTGCGCAGCGTGGCGTTCGTGCGGCGCGTGGCGGCGCGCGGCCGCTTCGACGTGGTCAACACGCACAGCCGCTGCGACACGGTGCGCGCGGCAATGGGCGCGCGCCTTGCCCGCACCCCGCTCATCGTGCGCACCCGCCACCTGGCCAAGCCGATCAACTCGTTGTACGCCTACACGTGGCTGGCCCACCGCGTCATCGCCGTGAGCCGGCACGTGCAACGCCAATTGCTGGATGGCGGCGCGCCGCCCGAGGCCGTCGCCACCATCCATTCGCCGATTGTGTTGCCCGAAGGCGACGGCAAGGGCAGCCTGCGGCAGGAACTCGGCCTGCCGGCCGATGCGCTGGTCGTGGGCTGTGTGGCCGTCATGCGCACGGAAAAGGGCCATGCCGACCTGATCGACGCTTTCCAGCGGGTGCTGGCCGCGTTTCCGCAAGCCCATCTGGTGCTGGCCGGAGACGGCATGCCGGTGTTCGAGCGCCTGAAGGGACAGGTTCAGGCGCTGGGCCTGGCGTCCCGCGTGCACTTTCTGGGCCGGCGGCATGACATCGGCAACGTGCTGCAGGCGTTTGACGTGTTCGCCTTGCCGACCCATCGCGAAGCCTTCGGCACGGCATTTGTCGAAGCTGCCGCCATGGGCGTGCCCGTGATTGGCACGGACGTGGGGGGCGTTCCCGAAACCATGCAGGCGGGCGTGACCGGCCTGCTCGTGCCGCCGCGCGATCCCGCTGCATTGGCCGCCGCGCTGGAAAGCCTGCTCGCCGACCCCGAACGCCGCCGCCGCATGGGCGAGGCGGGCCGGGAGCTCATTCGGGGGCAGGGGCTTTTCAGCGTCGACCGCGCGGCGCAGTTGGTCGAAGCGGCCTACGCACGCTGGCTGGGAGAACGGCGGGGGCGGGCCCCCGCGGCGCCCAGCGGCTCGATGCCGTAGAACGGTTGGTGCGGTAGAAAGCCAGTGCGGTAAAACGGTCAGTGCGCGGGACCGCTCAATGCCACAGCAGCGCGTTCATCGCTTCGACCAGACGGTCGCGGTAGCGCGGCAGCAGGGCCGACACCGCTTCTTGCCGGCGCTTCCAGGAATCGGGCTCGGCGCCCGGCGCGATGCGCGGCGCCGCCCAGATCGGATCCGGAAAATGCCGGTCGCCGCGCCAGCGCGGGATCACGTGCCAATGCAGATGCGGCACCATGTTGCCGAGCGATGCCAGGTTGACCTTGTCGGGCGTCAGGATCGCCTGCTGCGTCTCCTCGACCACATACACCGCCCGCATGAGCAGGTCGCGCCCGTGCGTGGACAGGCTGGTCATCTCGGCCAGGTGAGCGTTCCAGATCACCCGCGTAAACCCCGGATAGTCGGGGTCCTCGACCTCGATGATGCGCAGGTGCGGTCCCCGCCACAAGAGCGTGCCGCCGTCTTCCTGGCACAGCGGACAGTTGGGATCGCGCGCGCTCAAGCCATCACCTTGCGGTACTGGATGAAGCCGGACCGGTCGGCAATGCGGTCGTAGAGTTGCATGGCGGTCGCGTTGGTTTCGTGCGTCAGCCAATAGACGCGGGCGCAATTGGCCGCGGCGGCTTCGGCGTAGACGTGTTCGATCAGCTTGCGCCCGGCGCCCGTGCCGCGGGCCTCCTGGTCCACATACAGATCCTGCAAATAGCAGTAATCGCCCGCGGTCCAGGTGGAGCGGTGGAAGATCCAGTGCACCAAGCCCACCGCGCGGCCGCTTTCGTAGGCCAGCGCCGCGTGCATGGGCTCGGCCGGATCCAGAAAGCGGGCCCACGTGTTGCGCGTGACGGCGTCATCGATGCTGACGCGGTAGAAGTCCTGGTAGCCCTTCCACAGCGGCAGCCATGCGTCGAAGTCAGCGGCAACGATGGGACGGATATCTGCGGTACTCATGGGGCGGAGCCTCCTGGCGGAATTCAGAGTTGGTTTTCCATGGCTTCGACGATATGCCGCAGCACTTGCAGCCGAGCGTAACGCTTGTCGTTGGCCGACACCAGATGCCAGGGCGCGTGAGGCACGTCGGTCCGCATCATCATCTCGTTGGCCGCCGCCGAGTACTCGGGCCATTTTTCGCGGTTGCGCCAGTCCTCGGGCGTGATCTTGAAATTCTTGAACGGCGATTTTTCGCGTTCGCGAAAGCGGGCAAGCTGTTCGTCGGGCGTGACCGCCAGCCAGAACTTGAGCACCAGCGCGCCGCTGGCCGCCAGCTGTTCTTCGAAGTCGTTGATCTCTGCGTAGGCCCGGCGCCACTTGGCGGGGGGGATCAGCTTCTCGACTCGCTCGACTAGCACGCGGCCATACCAGGAGCGGTCGAAGATCGCGATCCGGCCATGGCGGGGAATGCGCCGCCAGAACCGCCACAGGTAAGGACGGGCCAATTCTTCGGAGCTGGGCGCGGACACGGGCGTGATGTCGAATTGCCGGGCGTCCAGCGCGTGCGTGACGCGGCGGATGGCGCCGCCCTTGCCGGCTGCATCCTGTCCCTCGAACACCACGATCAGCGAGCGATCCTTGAACTTGTCGGAGCGGGCGGCGAGCGCCAGCCGGCCTTGCAGCAGGCCGAGTTCGGATTCGTAGTCTTCCTTCTCGACCTTGGCGTCATAGTCCAGCTTGCCCAGGCGGTCGACGATGCGCGTCGTGCTGGAATGCGCCACGAAGGCGGGCGGCAGGCGCGGCACGCCGCGCCGGCGCAGCGCCGTCAGCACCGCCTCGGCCGTGCGCGCGGTGCGCATGTTCTCGTCGGCGCTGGGGATCACCACCCAGGGCGCGTGACCGCAGTCCGTGTGATTGAGCACGACGTGCGCACCCGACCGGATGCGGTCGAAACGCTTGTTCACCTTCATGTCGACCGGGCTGACTTGCCACGCGGTCTCGGGACTGGCGAGCAGGCGCTGCGCCCGTTCCTTTTGCGCCTTGGCCGACAGGTGGAACCACAGCTTGACGATCTGCACGCCTTCCGAGGCCAGCATCGTTTCAAAGCGCATGATGGCGGCGGCATGGGCCTCGATGGCGTCTGCATTGGGCTTCTTGCGCACGGCTTCGATGACCAGCGGCGTGTACCAGGAGCCGAACACGATGCCGGTGCTGCCCTTGGGCGGCAGATCGCGCCAATAGCGCCACAACGGCGGGCGATCCAGTTCGTCGCCCTCGCGTGGCCCATAGGCCAGCGTGCGGATGTGGCGCGGATCCATCCATTCGTTGAGCAGGTTGATCGTGGCGCCCTTGCCGGCCCCGTCGATGCCCGCCACGACGACCAGAAGCGTCTTGTCGGCCTGGCGCAGGCGTTCGTACTGCGCATTCAGCAGTCCGACCCGCAGCCGCGTTTCCAGCGCCTTGAATTCATCTTTGGAGAGGGTAGGGTCTGCTTCGGCTTCGGCGAACATGGATGCGTCGGATCGGGTGGCTGCGATCGGGCGATCTTGCGGGATATGGCCGTGCGGCGCAAGTGCGCCGCGGCCAGGTGTCAAAGCGCGTTGACGGGAATCTTCAGATACCGCACGCCGTTGTCCTCGGCCGGCGGGAAATGTCCCGCGCGGATGTTCACCTGGATGGCGGGCAGGATCAGTGTGGGCATCGATAGTGTCGCGTCCCGCCGGGTGCGCATGGCGACGAATTCATCTTCGGTGATGCCATCGCGCACGTGGATGTTGCCGCGGCGCTGGTCGGCCACGGTGGTCTGCCAGGCCGCGTCGCGGCCCTCGGGCGGATAGTCGTGACACATGAAGAGGCGCGTGTCGTCGGGCAGGCTCAAGAGGCGCCGGATCGATTGGTACAGCAGGTGCGCATCGCCGCCCGGGAAATCGCAGCGCGCCGTGCCGACATCGGGCATGAACAGCGTGTCGCCCACAAACGCTGCGTCGCCGATCAGGTAGGCCATGTCGGCTGGCGTGTGTCCCGGCACGTGCACCGCCGTGGCGGTCAGCGCGCCGATCTGAAAGGTCTCGCCGTCGGCGAACAGATGGCCGAACTGCGATCCATCGAGCTGAAAGGCCGGCTCCAGGTTCAGGATGTTCTTGAACACGCCCTGCACGCTGCGGATGCTTTGGCCGATGGCGATGACGCCGCCCAGCTGCCGTTGCAGATAGGGCGCGGCGGACAGGTGATCGGCGTGTGCATGGGTTTCCAGCAGCCAGACCGTCCGCAGGCCGCGCGCGCGGACATAGTCGGCCACGCGGTCCGCGTTGGCGGTGCTGGTGCGGCCCGATTTGGGGTCGAAGTCCAGCACCGAATCGATGATGGCGCAGGCGCCGCCCGGCTCAGGCTCGTGAACGGCGTAGGTGATGGTCGAGGTGACGGGGTCAAAGAAGGCCTGGATGTGCGGATTCATGGGGGCTCGGGAATGGAGGGCGGGCACGTCGGAACAGTTTACGTAAAAAAATAATATTTGCGAATAGTTTATTCAGAAATATAATGACGACGCTGTTGCCTCGTTTTTCCTCCACTGTCAGCGCCCCGCCATGAATGCCCCGCTTACCGAATGTGAAGTCTCCTCCCTGCGTGAATCGGCCTCCCAGGCCTGCACGCTGCTCAAGGCCCTGGCCAACGAAGACCGCTTGCTCCTCTTGTGCCAGCTCGTCCACCACGAACGCAACGTCGGCGAGCTGGAATCGCTGACCGGCATCCGCCAGCCCACGCTCTCGCAGCAGCTTGGCGTACTGCGCGACGAAGGCCTCGTCGTCACGCGGCGCGAAGGCAAGTACGTCTACTACCAGATGGCCAGTTTCGAGGTCAGCCAGGTGATGAAAACCCTGTCCAGCCTGTACTGCGGACGCGCACTGGAGTCGCTCAAATGAACGTGGACTGGTCTGCCTTTACGCCCCTTGCCGGCACGGCGGGGGGGCTCCTTATCGGCGCCGGCGCGGTCTTGCTGATGCTGGGCGCCGGGCGCATTGCCGGCATCAGCGGCATCGTGGGTGGTCTTTTCACCCCGACCCGAGGCGACGGTTGGCGCGTGGCCTTCCTGCTGGGACTGTGCGCCGCGCCATGGGTCTACCGGCTGTTCGCCACCCTGCCGTCCATCACCGTCGATGCCAGCACGCCCCGGCTGATCG
This sequence comes from Achromobacter sp. GbtcB20, assembly GCF_019091095.1. Classification (NCBI taxonomy): domain Bacteria; kingdom Pseudomonadati; phylum Pseudomonadota; class Betaproteobacteria; order Burkholderiales; family Alcaligenaceae; genus Achromobacter; species Achromobacter sp. GbtcB20. The sequence goes on from NZ_JAGXJZ010000009.1 coordinate 195,969, forward strand.
TGGCCGGCCTGCTCGTCGGTATCGGCACGCGATACGGGTCCGGCTGCACCAGCGGCCACGGCGTCTGCGGTCTGTCCCGCGGATCTCGCCGTTCGTTCGTCGCGACGGCAATCTTCATGGCGGCCGGATTCGTGACGGTCTACGTGTTGCGCCACGCGGTGGGAGGCTGACATGGCTGCGATCTACGCTTTTGCCGCCGGGCTCGTCTTCGGATTCGGCCTGTTGGTGTCGGGACTTGCCGACCCCGCGCGCGTGTTGGGATTTCTGGACCTGGCAGGCTTGTGGAATCCCACCCTGGCGTTCGTGATGGGCGGCGCGGTCGTCGTGGCCAGCATCGGATTTGCGCGCTTGCGTCGCCGCCGCGCCAGCCTGTCGGGCGAACCCATGCGCTGGCCGCAGGCCACGCAGCTGGACTGGCGTCTGGCCGGCGGCAGCCTGGCGTTTGGCGTGGGCTGGGGCGTGGCGGGATTCTGTCCCGGACCCGCCGTCGTCGCCGCGGCGGCCGGCATCGGCGAGGCCGGCATTTTTGTGGTCGCCATGCTTGCGGGGATGGCGATCCACGCCATCATCGAACGCGCCCGGCGCGGCGGGGCCTGACCCGGCGTCCGCCGCCTTACTCGTACGTGCGGATGTCGTCGATCACCTTGCCGTCGTTCGGCAGGCCGCCTGCGTCCACCCATTGCACATCGGCGCGCAGCTTGGTCACGTCGCGCGCCGAATCGGCGATGCGCTTGGCCAGGTCATCGTTCTGCTCGCGCGACTCCACCTTGAGCACCATGCGGTCCGAGCCCGTGCTGCCGCTGATGACCAGCCGCGCCCGCAGGATTTCCGGATGCCGCCGGACCACGTCGGCCACCTGCGAGGGGTGCACGAACATGCCGCGCACCTTGGTCGTCTGGTCGGCGCGCCCCATCCAGCCCTTGATGCGGGTGTTGGTGCGCCCGCACGGCGAAACGCCGGGCATCACCGCCGACAGGTCGCCGGTGCCGAACCGCACCAGCGGGTAATCCGGGTTCAGCGTGGTCACCACGACCTCGCCGACTTCGCCGTCGCGCACGGGCTCGCCGGTGCCCGGACGCACGATTTCGACGATGATGTCCTCGCCCACCACCAGCCCCTCGCGGGCAGGCGTCTCGAAAGCGATCATGCCCAGGTCGGCGCTGCCGTACGCCTGGTAGCCATCGATGCCGCGCGCCGCCAGCCAGTCGCGCAGCGAGGGCGGGAAGGCCTCTCCGGAAACCAGCGCGCGGCGCAGCGAATCGAGCTTCACGCCCAGTTCATCGGACTTTTCCAGGATGATCTTCAGGAAGCTGGGCGTGCCGGTGTAGCCGCTGGGCGACAGGTCCTGAATCGCGCGCACCTGCTGTTCGGTCTGCCCGGTGCCGCCGGGGAATACGGTGCAGCCCACCGCGTGCGCGGCCGTCTCCATCATCGAGCCGGCCGGCGTGAAGTGATAGGAAAAGCAGTTGTAGGCCAGTTCGCCGGCGCGAAAGCCCGCCGCGTACAGGGCGCGCGCAAAGCGCCAGTAATCCGAGCGCGCGCTTTCCGGTTCGTAGATCGGGCCCGGCGAGGCAAACACCCGCATCGCTTCGCCCCAACCGATCGCGGAAAAGCCGCCGAAAGCCTTGGCGGGCCCAGTGGGCCGGGCGGCGTCATCGCGGCTGTGCTGCTGGCGTTCAAGCAATTCGTGCTTGCGCAGCACCGGCAGCCGGGCCAGCGCCTCGCGCGAGGTGACCGTGGCCGGGTCCACGCCGCGCAATTGCTCGGCGATGGCCGGCGCGCGCGCGATGGCCCGCGCAATCGCCCCAGGCAGGGCCGCCATCAGATCGCGCTCGCGTTGCTCGGGCGCTCGGGTTTCGAGGTCATCGAAAAACTCGGACATGGAATCGCACCTTCTCGTGTGCCGGTTGGCGGCGCCGTTGCCGGCGCCATGCGGCAAGCGCTGGCTTGCCCGCGTCGGAAATCAGGCCAGCCAGCGTTTGCGGCGGCGGTAGAACTTGTTGTCCCGGAAACTCTTGCGCTCGCCGCTGGAGATGCCCAGGTAAAACTCCTTGACGTCCTCGTTCTGCGCCAGGTCGGACGCGGCGCCGTCCATCATCACGCGCCCGTTCTCCAGGATGTAGCCGTAATCGGCGTAGCGCAGGGCGATGTTGGTGTTCTGCTCGGCCAACAGAAAGCTCACGCGCTCGCGCTGGTTCAGGTCGCGCACGATCTCGAAGATTTCTTCGACGATCTGCGGCGCAAGACCCATCGACGGTTCATCCAGCAGGATCATGTTCGGGTTGGCCATCAGCGCGCGGCCGATCGCGGTCATCTGCTGCTCGCCGCCCGAGGTGTATCCGGACTGGCTGGTGCGCCGCTGCTTCAAGCGCGGGAAATACTGGTAGACCCGTTCAAGCGCGGCGGCGGTGTCGCCGCGGCTCATGCTGCGCGTATAGGCGCCGGTCAGCAGGTTTTCCTCGATGGTGAGGTGGGCGAAGCAGTGCCGGCCTTCCATCACCTGCACGACGCCGCGCTTGACCAGCTCGGCCGGCGTCAGCTTTTCGATGCGCTGGCCGCGGTACTGGATGTTGCCCTTGGTGACGTCGCCGCGCTCGCCCTTGAGCAGATTGGAGATCGCGCGCAGCGTGGTGGTCTTGCCCGCGCCGTTCGCGCCCAGCAGCGCCACGATCCTGCCTTCGGGCACCTGCAGGGACACGCCCTTGAGCACCAGGATCACGTGGTTGTAGATCACCTCGATGCCGTTCACATCGAGCAGCACCGGCGGGGCGCCTGCGGCGGCAATATTGGCGTCGTTCATAAACATTCCTGCAGCGTGGCGGCGGCCGGCCGGAAAGCCGGCCGCCGGGTCATATCAACATGCGTTGCGCACCCGCGGCGTGGCCGCCGCGGGCGCTCCAGGGGCATCACTCACACTTGCGGGGCGTAATGTTCTTTTCCTTGGCGTACTTGGCCGCCGATTCCTTGACCATCGGGTCCAGGATCGTCTTGTCGGCCTGATACCAGTCGGAAACGACCTTGAACTTGGAACCGTCCCACTGCACGATGCGAGCCCAGTCGTCGCCCTTGTGGTTGGCGCACGAAGTCTTGACCGGACGCATGATCTGGCCAAAGCCCAGCTTGTCGAGCTTTTCCTGCGTCAGGTCGAGGTTCTCGAAGCCCCAGCGCACCTGCTCCGGCGTCAGCGCCTTGCCCTTGCCGTACTTCTCCTGCGCGGCGCGGATCGCTTCGACCTGCAGCATCGAGATCATCATGCCGCGCGTGTGGGCGATGGTGCCCAACGTGGTCTTGCCGGTCTTGTCCGCGCCTTGGCCCTTGTCGTAGACGTACTTCTTCAGATCGTCGTAGACCTTGTCGCTGTCGGCGCCGCTGTTGTGGATGGTGATGGCGTTGTAGCCCTTGGCGACATCGCCCAGGTCCTTGACGTCGCCTTCCGAGCCGGCCCACCAGATCGCGTACATCTTGTCGCGCGGATAGCCGCTGGCCTGTGCTTCGCGGATGGCGGTGGGCGTCATGATGCCCGCGCTCCACAGCAGCACGTAGTTCGGGCGCGCCTGGCGGATCTGCAGCCAGGTGGACTTCTGCTCAACGCCCGGCGCCGTCACCGGGTACAGCAGCAGTTCAAAGCCTTCCTTGGCCGCGCGCTTTTGCAGCAGCGGGATCGGTTCCTTGCCGTACGGCGAGTCGTGATAGACCAGGGCGATCTTCTTGCCCTTGAGCTTGTCCATGCCGCCTTCTTTCTTGGCGATGTCCTGGATCATCACGTCGGCGGCGGTCCAGTACGTGCCCAAGAGCGGGAAGTTCCACTCGAACACGCTGCCGTCCACCGATTGCGACAGGCCGTAGCCCATCGTTTCCACGGGCACCTTGTCGACGATGGCCTTGTCGCTGACCGCGAAGGTGATGCCGGTGGACTGGGTGTCGAAGCCCGATGCGCCGGTGCCCTTGCCCTTCAGGCGCTCGTAGCATTCCACGCCGCGGTCCGTGGCGTAGGCGGTTTCGCATTCTTCGTACGTGATCTTGACGCCGTTCACGCCGCCATCGCGCTCGTTCACGAGCTTCAGGTAATCCAGCTTGCCATCGGCCCAGGGAATGCCCAGCGGCGCGAACGATCCCGTGCGATACACCAGCAACGGAACGAACTGCTCTTCGGCCGCCATTGCCGGCGTGGCCACGGCGCCTGCGGCGCCGGCTGCGGCCATCAAGGCTGCCGCCAACTTCAGGTTAAGACGCTTCATCTCCATTTACCTCCTGCGTGGTGTTTGGGTCGGTCAACCCTGTGACACCGGGATTGGCCCGGTCTTGAGCCGGGTATTCGGGGCGGGGGTCCAGCGCGGTTGTGCTGCGATGGACCCACGGAAATCAAAACGAAACACGATCAGTGCGGGAACGGCCAGATCCTCAACTTCTCCTTGCCGATGCTCCACAGCCGCGCCAGGCCGTGCGGCTCGGCGATCAGGAAGAACACGATCAGCGCGCCGAACACCATGTGCTCGATGTGGGCGGCGGTGTCCACCGACAGCGGCAGGCCAAGCATGTGCGGAATGTTGGACAGCGCCACGGGCACCAGCACGATGAACGCGGCGCCAAAGAAGCTGCCGATGATCGAACCCAGCCCGCCGATGATGACCATGAACAGCAGCTGGAACGAGCGGCCCAGGTCGAACGCCAGCGGCTCCCACGAACCCAGGTGGATGTAGCCCCACAAGGCGCCGGCCACGCCGACGATGAACGAACTGACCGCAAACGCCGTCAGCTTGGCGTACATGGGCCGGATGCCGATGACGGAAGCGGCGACGTCCATGTCGCGGATCGCCATCCATTGGCGTCCGATGGCGCCGCGCACCAGATTCTTGGCCAGCAAGCTGAAGATGACGACCAGGATCAGCACGAACAGGTACTTCTCCATGGCGCTCTGCACCGGCAGCCCGAAGGCCGTGAGCGGCGGCACCGACACGCTTCCCGAGGACGAATAGTTGGTGAAGAAGGGGATGCGCAGGAACGCCCAGTCCACGAAGAACTGCGCGGCCAGTGTCGCCACCGCGAGGTACAGGCCACGGATGCGCAGGCTGGGGATGCCGAAGATCACGCCGACAAGGGTGGCAAAGCAGCCCCCCAACAGAATCTGCACCACCAGCGGCATGCCGGGAAAGCGCACGCCGAAGTTCCACGCCGCATACGCGCCCACCGCCATGAAGGCGCCTGTTCCCAGCGAGATCTGGCCGCAGTAGCCGACCAGGATGTTCAGGCCCACGGCGGCCAGCGCCAGGATCAGGAACGGAATCAGGATGGCGCGCAGCAGATAGTCGCTGGCCATCGCCGGCACGGCGATGAACGCCACCGCCATCAGCAGCCAGATGAAGACGCGATCCTGGCGGATCGGGAAGATCTGCTGGTCAGCGCGATAGCTGGTCTTGAATTGGCCGTTTTCGCGATAGAACATGTTTTATCCTCGGTGACGCAGGCTTAGACGCGGTCGATGATCTTCTCGCCGAACAGCCCTTGCGGACGGAACAGCAGGAACACCAGCGCCAGCACATAGGCGAACCAGATTTCGATGCCGCCGCCCACCAGCGACCCCAGATACACCTCGGACAGCTTTTCCCCCCCCCCGATGATGAGCCCGCCCAGAATGGCGCCCGGCACCGACGTCAAACCGCCCAGGATCACCACCGGCAACGCGCGCAGCGCGGCGGTGGACAACGTGAACTGCACGCCGAACTTCGATCCCCAGATGATCCCGGCCACCAGCGCCACCAGACCCGCCACGCTCCACACGATCACCCAGATGCGGTTCAGCGGAATGCCGATCGACTGCGCGGCCTGATGGTCGTCGGCCACGGCGCGCAGCGCACGGCCCGTCGAGGTGTACTGGAAGAAGAGCGCCAGCGCCGCCACCAGCAGCGCCGCAATGACCGCGGCGGTCAGGTCCTCCAGGTTGATGAGCAGCCCCCCCTCGAACACCGAGTCCAGGATCAACAGCGGATCCTTGGGCATGCCGACATTGATGGAATACACCGAGCTGCCGAACGTGATCTGGCCCAGTCCGTCCAGGAAATAGCTGATGCCCAGCGTGGCCATCAGGAGCGTGGTGGCTTCCTGGTTGACCAGATGGCGCAGCACGAAGCGTTCGATCGCCACGGCCAGCAGGAACATCACGATCGCGCTGACAATGAACGCCAGCACGTTGGCCAGGATCATGTTGTCAAAGCCCAGCCAGCGCGGCAGCCATTCCGAAAAGCGCGCCATCGACAGCGCCGCCACCAGCACCATCGCGCCCTGCGCGAAGTTGAAGACGCCGGACGCCTTGAAGATCAGCACGAAGCCCAGGCCGATCAGCGCGTACAGCATGCCGCTCATCAGGCCGCCGAATAAGGTCTCTAGAAAAAATCCCATGTCTTTCCGCCTTGGGTTGTCCGGCTTAGTGCGACACGCCGAGATAGGCGCGAATGACGTCTTCATTTGCCCGAACTTCATCGGGCTTGCCGTCGCCGATCTTCTTGCCGTAGTCCAGCACGACCACGCGGTCCGAGATGTCCATGACCACGCCCATGTCGTGTTCGATCAGCACGATGGTCGTGCCAAACTCATCGTTCACATCCAGGATGAAGCGGCTCATGTCCTGCTTTTCCTCGATGTTCATCCCGGCCATCGGCTCGTCCAGCAGCAACAGGCGCGGCTCCATCGCCAGCGCGCGGCCCAGGTCGACGCGCTTTTGCAGGCCATAGGGCAGGCGGCCGACCGGCGTCTTGCGGTAGGCCTGGATTTCCAGGAAGTCGATGATGTTCTCGACGAACTCGCGATGCTGGATCTCTTCGCGCTCGGCAGGCCCCAGGCGGAACGCCTGCGCCAGCAGGCCGCTCTTCATGCGCAGGTTGCGGCCCGTCATGATGTTGTCTAGCACGCTCATGCCCTTGAACAGCGCCAGGTTCTGGAACGTGCGCGCGATGCCCATCTCGGCGGCGCGGCGCGGGTTCATGCGCGAGAACCGCTGGTTGCGGAATTCAATGCCGCCTTGCTGCGGCGTGTACACGCCGTTGATGACGTTGAGCATGGAGCTCTTGCCCGCGCCGTTGGGCCCGATGATGGCGCGGATCTCGTGCTCGCGCACGTTGAAGGAAATATCGGTCAGCGCCTTGACGCCGCCGAAGGACAAGGAGATGTTCTGCATGTCCAGCATGACATCGCCGATACGCTGGTCGCGGTCGTTATGGCTCATGATCTCTACGCGGCTCGGGCGGTGATGGCGGGAAACGTCTTGACCGGGCAGATCCGCAGATCCGCCGAAATCTTGCCGGTGCGTCCGTCTTCGAATTTCACTTCAGTCTCGATGAACTGCGACTGCTTGCCGCCAAAGAGCGCATCGATCAGCACGCCATACTTCTGCGCGATGAAGGCGCGGCGCACCTTGCGCGTGCGGGTCAGCTCGTCGTCATCGGGGTCCAGTTCCTTGTGCAGGATCAGGAAGCGGCTGATCTGCGAGGCCGCCAGCTTGGGATCGGTCGCCAGGTCCGCATTGACCTGCTCCACGCATTCGGCAATGAGCTGATAGACCTCGTCCTTGCCCGCCAGGTCCGTGTAGCCGGCGTAGGCCAGGCCGCGGCGCTCGGCCCAGTTGCCCACGGCTTCCAGGTCGATGTTGATGAACGCGCACACATCCTCGCGGTTCGCGCCAAACGCCACCGCTTCCTTGATGTGCTGGAAGAACTTGAGCTTGTTCTCGATGTACTTGGGCGCGAAGAGGCTGCCGTTGGCCAGCTTGCCCACGTCCTTGGCGCGATCGATGATCTTGAGCTGTCCGTCGGTGTCCAGGTAACCGGCATCGCCCGTGTGGAACCAGCCATCGGCGCTGCGCGCCTCGGCCGTGGCGTCCGGATTGCGGTAGTACTCCTTGAACAGGCCCGGGCTCTTGACCAGGATCTCGCCGTTGTCGGCCACGCGGATTTCCACGCCGGCCACGGGCGGTCCGACGGTGTCGTCGCGCACCTGCCCGTCGGGCTGCACGCAGACGAAAACCGAGGTCTCGGTGGACCCGTACAACTGCTTCAGGTTGATGCCGATGGAGCGGTAGAACACAAAGAGGTCGGGCCCGATGGCCTCGCCCGCCGTGTAGGCCACGCGCACGCGGCTCATGCCCAGCGCGTTGCGCAGCGGGCCGTAGATCAGCACGTTGCCCAGTGCATAGCGCATGCGGTCCCAGGCGTTCACGGACTCGCCGTCCAGAATCTTGGTGCCGACGCGGCGCGCCAGCTTCATGCAGGAGCCAAACAGCTTGCGCTTGAGATATCCCGCGTCTTCCATGCGGATCATCACGTGCGTCAGCAGCCCTTCCAGCACGCGCGGCGGCGCAAAGTAATAGGTGGGGCCAATGTCGCGCATGTCGATCGACACGGTATCCGGCGACTCGGGATGATTCACCGTGAAGCCCGTGACCAGCAGCTGCGTGTACGAAAACATGTTCTGGCCGATCCAGGCGGGCGGCAGGTAGGCCAGCACGTCTTCTTGGTCGGTCAGCTTTTCCATGTCGGACACGGCGCGCGCGCGGTCGATGAGCGCGTGGTGCGTCAGCACGACGCCCTTGGGCTTGCCCGTCGTGCCGGATGTGTAGAACATCGCCGCGGGGTCCTGCGGCTGCACGGCGGCCACGGCGCGCGCATAGAAGTCCGGGTGCTTGGCCGCATATTCGCTTCCCAACGCTTCCAACTGCTCGTAAGACAGCAGCATGGGATCGGCGTAGTGACGCAAACCGCGCGGGTCGTCGAAGACGACGTGCTTGAGCGCGGGGCATTGCTCGCGCACCTCGATCATCTTGTCGACCTGTTCCTGGTCCTCGACGATCGCGACGCTGATCTCCGCATCCTGCAGCACGTAGACCATTTCCTGCGCGACGGCGTCCTGATAGAGCGGAACCGGAATCGCACCGAGCGACTGCGCGGCCATCATGGCCATGTACAGACGCGGGCGATTCTCTCCGATGACGGCCACGTGCATGCCGGGCTGGATGCCAAGCGATGCGAGACCCTGCGCGACGTGACGGACATGCTCCGCCACTTCGGACCAGGTCAGGGTTTGCCAGATCCCCAGGTCTTTCTCTCGTATCGCGGGCCGCGACCCACGAACGTTGGCATGCGCGAGCAGCAGCGCCGGAAAGGTGTCCGGCGCCGCCGGCATCTGTGCAGATGCGGGCGATGAATGTGCCACGTTGTCTCCTCCGGTTTGGGCGCATCGCGCGCGGTGCCTGCGTTGAAGCAGCTGCGGCGGCGTGCTTGACCAGTTGGTTTTAGATTTACGGCAGGAGTTAAGGTATAAGGTTGGGTTGCTACCAACTGTCACCATCGCGACATTCAAGGACCTTTTAGGGTATTCCCGATGCAGCTATCCGACTCCCTGCAACTCGCCGCCGCCTGGTTCCGCGTCCTCGACGCAGAGCAGCAAGCGCGCGTGGAGCGGGACCTTTCCGTGCAGCAAGTCGTTGCCGGATCGATCATAGAGCGCAAAGGCGAACTCGCCCAGGCATGGATCGGTGTGCTTGCGGGACTGGTGAAGGTGTCGGTGGGCAATTCGGAAGGCAAGGTCGCATCGCTGACGGGCGTGCCCGCCGGCGGCTGGATCGGCGAAGGTTCGCTCCTGAAGCGCGAGGTCCGCAAATACGACATCGTGGCGCTGCGCGACTCGGTGGTGGCGCGTCTGCCGGGCGCGACGTTCGACTGGTTGCTGGATACCAGTATTCCGTTCAACCGCTATCTGCTGCACCAATTGAACGAGCGCGTGGCGCAGTTCATCGGCAAGGCGGAGTACGACCGTCTGCTGGATCCCGACGCGCGCGTCGCCCGCTGTCTGGCCGAGCTCTTCAACCCTTTGCTGTATCCGGGCATGGGCATGCGCCTGACGATTACGCAGGAAGAAGTCGGCTATCTGGCCCGTGTCTCGCGCCAGCGCGCCAATCAGGCGCTGCGCAAGCTTGAGGAAGCGGGATTGCTGAATGTCGAATACGGCGCGGTGCGCGTGCTGGATCTGGACGGCCTGAAGCAATACGGCTCGGATCGGGGCACGTCGGAAACGGAGCAGGCAGCGTAAGCCAGGGCAAGCCAAGGCGCAAAAAAAGTGTTGACGATAAATCGCGCGCTATTTAATATTGCGCCATGAAATCCAGAAATAAGACCAAAGGCGCTTTCAACCCGCTGCTGCTGGACAGCCAGTTGTGCTTCGCCTTGTACTCGACCTCGCTGGCGATGAACAAGGTCTACCGCAAGCTGTTGCGCGGGCTGGATCTGACCTATCCGCAATACCTGGTGATGCTGGTGCTGTGGGAAGGCGACGAAATCACGGTGACGGATATCGGTGATCGCCTGTTCCTGGATTCCGCCACGCTGACGCCGCTGCTCAAGCGCCTGGAAGCCGCCGGACTGGTGACGCGCAAGCGCGCCGTGAACGACGAACGCCAGGTAATCGTGAGCCTGACCAAGCAGGGCCGCGACCTGCGCGAAAAGGCCGAAGCGGTGCCGCATGCGGTCGGTGCGGCGGCGCAGTGTTCGCTGGACGAAGCGCAGGGCATGACGAAGACGCTTCACGCGCTGCGGGAAAAGCTGGTCGAAAGTCTTTGAGGTTGGGGGTGATGCCTGTCATCATCCGGTTTTATAAGTAGCGCACGATATTGTTGTTCGCTATTTAAAGTTTCAGGAAAGTCGCAAGTTCATCGTTGACCGCCAACCCGGGAAGGGTCCCGCAAGGCAAGCAGTACAAACTTCATTCAAAGGAAATACACCATGTCGATCGAAAAAGTCCTCTACCGCGCCAACGCCACCGCCACCGGAGGCCGCGAAGGCCGTGGCGTCAGCGACGACGGCAACCTGGACGTCAAGCTGACCACGCCGCGTGAACTGGGCGGCGCCGGCGCCGCGGGCACGAACCCGGAACAACTGTTCGCCGTCGGCTACTCGGCCTGCTTCCTGGGCGCCATGAAGTTCGTCGCCAACCGCGACAAGATCGCGATCCCGGCAGACGTGTCCGTGAACGGCACCGTCGGCATCGGCGCGATCCCCACCGGCTTCGGCATCGAAGTCGAACTGAAGATCTCGCTGCCGGGCCTGGACCGCGCCGAAGCCGAAAAGCTGGTCGCAGCTGCACACATCGTGTGCCCGTACTCGAACGCCACGCGCGGCAACATCGACGTGACGCTGACGATCGTTTGAGGTTGACGTTGCATTGAGGGTGATGTGACGTGAGCGTGGGCCTTGCAGGGGATGACCGAGTTGGTCGGTTGCCTGTGAGGCCCATCTTGTTTTGTGCGAGGGACTGTTTATTGGGTCATTGGTGTTGTGGCAGGCGGTTCTTCGTGGGTTGTTGATCTTGCTGCTACGAGGTGCTTCGTAGGTCGCCCGACGCCGCGGTCACCGTGGGCACGATCGCCCACGATTGCGGTCCGGAGCCTTCGCTCCGGACTCCCCCCTCGTCATCTTCGTCCGCCTTCGGCTCCCTTCAGATTCCCTCGGGCGCATCGACGGCGCTCGCACCCACGGTGCCCACGACGCCGTGCTGCGAGGGTCTGTGGTATGTGGCGCTGTAAGACCTGTGGTCAGGGAAGGGGATTTGCGGGGCCGCCGAATTGCTGCCGCCCGGGCGGCG
>NZ_JAGXJZ010000090.1:0-773 GCF_019091095.1 Achromobacter sp. GbtcB20
CAGGTAGGTGTACAGGTAGTCGGCGCCGCTGCCGGCCGGCGAGGATTTCGCACGCGCGATCACCGACAGATCCGGCGGCACCGCGCCGGACCAGGCTTTCGCATCGGCCGGGCGCATTGCCGTCGTCATCATCTCGCCCACTTTGTCGGCGGAGAACAACAGGTTGTTCTTGATCTGGTCCTCCGAGAGGCCCAGGTCGCGCAGGCGGTTGTAGCGCATCGCACTGGCCGAGTGGCAGTTCAGGCAATAGTTGACGAACAGCTTGGCGCCGTTCTGCAGCGACGCCATGTCGTGGCGTTCGGGTGCGCGGTCGAGCGGGAAGCCGCCTTCTGCCGCGAATGCCAGTCCCGGCACCAGCGCCAGGACCGCGATCAGTTTCTTCGTAAAGTTCATGGTTGTCCTTGGCTTGTCCGTTGATCAATGCGGGTGGAAGGTCACGCGCTTGGGCAGCGGCTTGAAGCGGCCGGCCGCGCTCCACCACGGCATCAGGAGGAAGAAGCTGAAGTACAACAGGGTGCACACCTGCGAGATGGTGGTGTACGCCGGGGTCGGCAGCTGGGTACCGAGGTAGCCCAAGGCGACGAACGAGATGCCGAACAGCGCATACACCCACTTGTGCCAGACCGGACGATAGCGGATCGACTTCACCGGCGAGTGGTCCAGCCACGGCAGGAAGGCGATGATCACCACCGACGAGCCGAACAGCACCACGCCCCAGAATTTCGCTTCCAGCACCTGCGGCAGCATGCCGATGATCAGGAGCAGGGCGATCA
>NZ_JAGXJZ010000900.1:0-236 GCF_019091095.1 Achromobacter sp. GbtcB20
TTCAACTGATGAGAAACCGTACGAAGAAAATCGAAAGTATATAGAGCGTACGCGTGGCACCGTCGTAGGATAAAAACATGATCCTACCTTACACAGCGGACGCTAACAAATTTTTTGAACCTTTTAAACCGATATCTCTGCCGATAGGCCCCATTGACGAGACCATAAGTTTTGGTGTCGCAATTAAAGCTGTCCGGCTCCGCTCACTTTCGCTGCTGTTATTTTTTCTTCGTCAG
>NZ_JAGXJZ010000901.1:0-236 GCF_019091095.1 Achromobacter sp. GbtcB20
GCGTCGGATATCACGCACCTCTGGGCAGCGGGCGCTTGGGTGGGCGCATTGGTGGCGTTCTTGATGCTGGCATCCCACAAGCAGGATGTCGCGCAAGACCCGGTAGCGGTCCTCAGTCGGACGTCGAATGGCTTTACTCGCATAGGTACAGCGATCGTGGCTGCACTCGTCGTGAGTGGAATTCTCAATTACCTGTTGATCGCCGGACCATCGTTTGATCCGCTCATCTCGACGCT
>NZ_JAGXJZ010000902.1:0-236 GCF_019091095.1 Achromobacter sp. GbtcB20
GGATGCCAGCCGGCGCATCACTGCCCCACCACCACCGCCGCGTTGGGCAGCTCGCCGAACATCTCGGGCTTGTACACCGCCTCGACCCGCGTCGGCGGCAGGCTGAAGTGGCCGGCGTTATTCAGGCGCACCGTGTACTCGATGCTCCACTGCCCTTTCGGCACGAAGTCGTAATAGGCGCGGAAGGCGCCCTGGGTGCGTTCCTCGAACGCCGGCCAGGCCCAGCCGCGCTGGCG
>NZ_JAGXJZ010000903.1:0-236 GCF_019091095.1 Achromobacter sp. GbtcB20
CGGATAGCGCGTATTGAACGGGCGCTGCAGGCCGCCCACGCTGTTCTGCTTCTGGAAACCGCCGACGGCGAAGAAGTTGAAGCCGTCCGATTCGAGCTCGCCGTAGCCGAAGCCGAGGCTGGCGTTCTTCGAGATGCCGCCCGGGTGTTCCGGCTTGTCGTAGCCGAGGGTGGCGGTGCCGCCGGTGAAATCCTTGCGGGTGATGAAGTTGGTGACGCCGCCGACCGCGTCCGAGC
>NZ_JAGXJZ010000904.1:0-236 GCF_019091095.1 Achromobacter sp. GbtcB20
ATGATTCAAGGGGTGCGGGAGGTGCTCTGGCGGGCTCGGCGGAGCACCGGCGTGGTGCGGTGCGGGGGCGTATTGGCATGTACGCGCGTGACGAATGGTGGGTTCGAGAACCCACCCTACGGAGTTTTCGATATGCGACCGCTGTACCGCGTGGACTCGGGAGTCCACCCTCCAAAGTCCACCTCACGCGTCGTAGGGTGGGTTCTCGAACCCACCGTTGCGTGCCGCACGCCTAG
>NZ_JAGXJZ010000905.1:0-236 GCF_019091095.1 Achromobacter sp. GbtcB20
GTTGGCGCGCGCCTGGCGCGCCCAGTGGCCGGCGCCCAGCAGGCCCTGTTCCTCGGCGGCGACGGTCATGAAGACCAGGGTCGCGTCGAACTGGTGCTTCGCCATCACGCAGGCCATTTCCATCACGGCGGCGGTGCCCGAGGCGTCGTCGTGGGCGCCCGGCGCCTTGCCGGTGGCGTCCTTCACGTCGGTGTTGCGGCTGTCGTGGTGGCCGCTGACCACGTACAGGCGGTCTT
>NZ_JAGXJZ010000906.1:0-236 GCF_019091095.1 Achromobacter sp. GbtcB20
ATGTCGTTCCAGGGCATGGCGCTTCCCGCGTAGCCTGCCTGGCAGGCACGGAATTCCTCCAGGTCGTCGGGCGTGGCCATGCCGCTGACGTTGAAGAAGTCCTCGAACTGGCGGTTGCGGCGGGCGCGCGCCTCGTCGGACTCGCCCTTCGGCGCGATGCAGTAGATCGTCACCTCGGTCCTGTCGACCGAGATCGGACGCAGCAGGCGGATCTGCGACCCGAACTGGTCCATCAG
>NZ_JAGXJZ010000907.1:0-235 GCF_019091095.1 Achromobacter sp. GbtcB20
CTCGAAGATCTGGCGCAGCGGCGCCTCGCGGAACTCCAGGCTGATCGGCTTCCTGAAGGAGGCGGCCAGCGTGGTCTCAAGCGCCGGCGCGGCCGCCTTTTCGTCGACCTCGTTCAGCATCAGGCGGGCGCGCTCGTGGCCCGGGCGCTCGGTCAGGATCGCTGACAGTTTCTGGCGCGCTGCCTCGTAGTCCTTTTTTTCGACGTCCGCCGTGGCGGCATCGAGCATGGCGCTG
>NZ_JAGXJZ010000908.1:0-235 GCF_019091095.1 Achromobacter sp. GbtcB20
GTGCGCATTTCCTGAACATCCTGAATTCCGACGGATGATCGCAGGGTGGGCGCGGCCGGCGCAGGCACTTGTGCCCACGCGTTCTTTCGTGCGCGCGCCTATCCGAACGCTGCCGTGCTCACGCGCTCCCGGCGCTCAATGTGTCGCCCCGCCGGCCAGGTGCGCGTCGCCCCCGCCCTGCACCGCCACCTCGACCGCCCCCCGCAGCCCCTCGGTGATCTCCCCGAGCGCCATG
>NZ_JAGXJZ010000091.1:0-771 GCF_019091095.1 Achromobacter sp. GbtcB20
GAGGTTCGCCGGTGAAGCGCAAGAGGTGGGGGCATGAGCGCCATCGTGCGCGCCCTGGCGCCCTACGCCGTCTCCCTGGCGCTCGCAGTGGCCTTGTGGCTCCAACATGGCCAGATTGCGAGCCAGGACACTGCGCTGAAGGCATATGGCGAAATTATCGAAGGCCAAGCCAGCGACCTGGCCAACCTGGCCGAGCGAGTAACTGGCCAGCGGCAAGCGCTGGCGCAACTGGAACGCACGCAGGAAGGCTTTCGCAACGCGCTGGATCGGCGCATGTTCGACTTCGAGAGGCTGAAAGATGAAAATCCGGAAGTCCGCAATTGGGCTGATGCTGTGCTGCCTGATCCTGTTGCAAGGCTGCGGGAGCGCCCAGCCCTCACCGGGGCCGCGGCTTACGCTGAATTCCTGCGCTCCCGTGACGCCGTGCAGTCTGCCGGCGGCGGCGCCACGGACGAGCGGCGACCTGAACGTGCAGATTGATCGCATTGAGGCCGCGTGGGCGATATGCGCGGCCAAGGTGGACAGCATCATCAAGTGCCAAAGCGAGGCGGACAATGCGAAAGGCCATTGAACTGCGGGAGTACCTGACACGGCACAACCCATTTTTGACCGAGAACCCCGACCGCCTGCATGTCTTTGTGGAGCAGGGCAACGTTCTCTGCACCGGCACGCGCAGCCTGTCGCACGAGTACCGCTTCACCCTCACCATCGTGGTGACGGACTACGCCGGGCCGCCCGACGCGCTCATGCTTCCGTTGCTCGCCTGGATCC
>NZ_JAGXJZ010000909.1:0-235 GCF_019091095.1 Achromobacter sp. GbtcB20
GCGCGATCACCAGCGTCGTGCGGCTCTTCGCAATCTCCTTCAGCTGCGCCTGGATCGCCTGCTCCGACTTCGAATCGAGCGCGGAGGTCGCCTCATCAAAAATCAGGATCGCCGGATTCTTCAGCAGGGTGCGTGCGATCGCCACGCGCTGCTTCTCCCCGCCCGACAACTTCAAGCCGCGCTCGCCGACCATGGTCGCGTAGCCATCCGGCAGGCTCTCGATGAACTCGTGGAT
>NZ_JAGXJZ010000910.1:0-235 GCF_019091095.1 Achromobacter sp. GbtcB20
GCAGCAATCATGACAGGCTGGGTCAACCAGGTCTTCTGCGAGGATGCGCTGGAAGGGCTGGCGCGCATCCCCGACGGGGCCATTGACCTGCTCCTGACCGACCCGCCCTACAACCTCGGCAAGGACTACGGCAACGCCTCGGACCAGCAAAGCGACGAGGCTTATCTCAGCTGGACCGAGCAGTGGATCGACGCGGCGCTGCCCAAGCTCAAGGCCAACGGCAGCCTGTACACCT
>NZ_JAGXJZ010000911.1:0-235 GCF_019091095.1 Achromobacter sp. GbtcB20
CCGGTCGCCGCACGCCGTCGGTACGGCTTGCGCCGCGCTGCCAGGAACTGCCTGCCAGGCTTGTCTCGCTATCGGAGCGGCGCTATTTCGAAAGACCAGGCATCAAGAGGCTGAAGAATGATGAAACGCGTTTTCGACTTATTGTTGGGACTGGCGGCTTCGGTCGTGTTCATTGTTCCATTGCTGATCTTTGCATTGCTGGGCAAGCTGACCTCCCAGGGACCCGCTCTGTACT
>NZ_JAGXJZ010000912.1:0-235 GCF_019091095.1 Achromobacter sp. GbtcB20
GTGGGCCAAGCGGGGCCCCAATGGCTCGTATTTCGTAGGACTTTCGCGAGGCGTTCAAGCGCATTGCACCTCACATTCGTTTACCGGTCTAAGGAGCATCACGCGATGGGGAAGGCTCAACAGGCGATTGAGGCGTTAAGGGCAGACTCCGGACTGGCAAGCAGCCCCGAGTGGAGGGCTTTCGCGCAGGGTGCGCAGAAGGCCGAACTGGACGCCAGTGCGCTCAAGGTGAGCG
>NZ_JAGXJZ010000913.1:0-235 GCF_019091095.1 Achromobacter sp. GbtcB20
GCCTGCGGATCGATGCCGTTGTTCTTCGACTTCGACATCTTCTCGGTGCCGCCGATGTCGTCCGGCTGGCCGTCGCTCTTCAGGGTCGCGCTCTGCGGGCGGCCCTTGTCGTCGAACACCAGCTCGACGTCGGCCGGGTTGAACCAGGTCTTCTTGCCGGATGCGTCTTCGCGATAATAGGTCTCGTTCAGCACCATGCCCTGGGTCAGCAGGTTGACGAACGGCTCGTCAAATT
>NZ_JAGXJZ010000914.1:0-235 GCF_019091095.1 Achromobacter sp. GbtcB20
GGCGGATCACGACGGTGCCCCCCAGCTTGTCGTGCCAACCCTGCTTTTTCGGATCGATCGCGACCCACAGCAAGCCCAGGCCGAGCGGAATCGTCGAGACGTAGTAGCCGAGATAACGGCCCACCGACTGGCCGAGCGTGGGCTTGTTGCCGGTGCGGGCATCGACGACCTGGGCCGAGATCGCCATCTTGCCCGGCGTCGCGCCGCGCGCCACCCAGAAGGCGATCACGGCGAC
>NZ_JAGXJZ010000915.1:0-235 GCF_019091095.1 Achromobacter sp. GbtcB20
GAATTATTGCACGTAGGCCAGCACGAGGCCATCCTTACAACCCCCCCTTGCCTACTGCTTACCCATTCATGTAAACGAAAAAACGGCCGGTGTTGCCACCGTCCGTTTCAGGCATCAGGACAAATTCAGGAACTTAGAATTCGTACTTGACGGTTGCCTGGATCGCCCACTGCGATTCGTTCTTCGACTGCTTGACGGTCAGGTCGTCGGCCTTGTTGCGGACGAAGTAGACGTA
>NZ_JAGXJZ010000916.1:0-235 GCF_019091095.1 Achromobacter sp. GbtcB20
TGGCCGACCGCCTGAGCAAGGGGCTGAGCCAACGCTTTCTGAAGCTCGAGCCGGGGCCGGAGCAGGGCACGCTGTGGGCCTATGTCGACGACGGCGAATCGCGCTTTCGCGAGTGCGTCCTGGTCTGCCTGCACGGCGGCTCGCCCCTGACGTCGATGCTGGCGCGCGAAGCTGCTTTCGTGGCCGAGGACGAGGAACGCTGGCTGCTGCGCTTGCGCCATGCCGGCGCCGCGGG
>NZ_JAGXJZ010000917.1:0-234 GCF_019091095.1 Achromobacter sp. GbtcB20
CCAGGTCTTCCAGGGCTACAACGCCACCATGACGCCTGACGGCCTGGACTTCGACAAGGACAGCAAGGCCAAGGAAGCCGCCCTCAAGAAGGACGTGACCGCCGCCCTGAAAGCCGCCGGCTATCCGGAAAAGGCCGACCCGGCCCAGATCAACAAGCCGATGCTGGTCCTGCTGCTGTTCATCCTGGTCATCTACGTGACCATGATCTACGGCCCGATCGCCGCCATGCTGGT
>NZ_JAGXJZ010000918.1:0-234 GCF_019091095.1 Achromobacter sp. GbtcB20
TTTGTCACATTCTGTTGCGATTTCAAATCGTGCGCACTGGGCGGCTGAGCTAAGCTGGGTTATTGTTGTTTTTTCATCCCGGCGCCCCCGATGTTCGACCAATTGAACCACTACCTGTTTGCGATCTTCAATTCTTCCCCTGGCCTGGACGGCTGGCGCCTGCATGGCGCCATCTTTGCCGCCGAATGGCAGATCATGATCGTGCCGCTGGGGTTGGTGCTGATGTGGATGAAT
>NZ_JAGXJZ010000092.1:0-765 GCF_019091095.1 Achromobacter sp. GbtcB20
GCAGGCGCGCCTGGCGCGGCGCCAGGGCGAGACGATCGTCACGCCGCATCCGCTGGAGGCGGCGCGCCTGCTCGGGATCGGCGCCGCCGAGGTCCAGGCCGACCGCATGAAGGCGGCGCGCGACCTGGCGCGCCGCTTCAATGCGGTCGCCGTGCTCAAGGGCTCGGGCACCGTCATCGCGGCCCAGGAAGGCTGCATGGCGCTCAACCCGACCGGCAACCCGGGCCTGGCCACGGGCGGCACCGGCGACGTGCTGGCGGGCGTCTGCGGCGCCCTGCTGGCCCAGGGCTGGCCGGCCTGGGAAGCGGCCGTCGGCGCGGTGTGGCTGCATGGCGCGGCGGCGGACCGGCTGGTCGAGGAAGGCGTCGGCCCGATCGGGATGACGGCCGGGGAATTGCCGGCGGCGATACGCAAGGTGCTGAACGGACTCGTGTCCGCGCGCTGAGCGTTCGTAGGGTGGGCACTCGTGCCCACGCGCTCTCGCCAGGTGCGCGCCGGTACGACCGCGTGGGCTCAAGAGCCCACCCTACAAAATCCCCAACGTTGCAGATTGAACCGCCCCGGCTTTCGTAGAGGCCGGTTAGTGTGAGTCAGGCCGGAAGAGCCTGACTGCTCAACTGCTTGTAATAGTTTGCCTCAGCTTCCGCCGGCGGTATATAGCCGAGCGGCTCCAGCAAGCGGTGGTGATTGAACCAGGAAACCCATTCCAGCGTGGCTAACTCAACGGCTTCACGTGTTTTCCAGGGGGCGCGGCGGTGGATTAAC
>NZ_JAGXJZ010000919.1:0-234 GCF_019091095.1 Achromobacter sp. GbtcB20
CTCTAACCGACTGAGCTACAGACCCAAAACCTTCTCGGACCAGTAGTCAGGAAGCTGAAGACCTAGGGAAGATTCCCTCGACCCAAGCCTACAACTGATCCCAGCTATATCAAACAACCGATAAGAGTGGACGCTTAACACGAGCACGTAAGCTCTGAAAGGAGGTGAACCAGCCGCACCTTCCGATACGGCTACCTTGTTACGACTACACCCCAGTCATGAATCCTACCGTGG
>NZ_JAGXJZ010000920.1:0-234 GCF_019091095.1 Achromobacter sp. GbtcB20
GGCTTCACGGTGCAGGCCATGGCGCGCCGGCCGCGCGCGCTGGAACTGATCGTCGGTCTCTCGCTCGATCCGGTGTTCGGGCCGGTGGTGCTGTTCGGGCAGGGTGGCGTCGCGGTGGAGGCGAACGCCGATCAGGCGATCGGCCTGCCGCCGCTGAACCGGGTGCTGGCGCGCGACATGATCGCGCGCACCCGCGTGGCGCGGCTGCTGGCCGGGTATCGCGGCACCGGCGCC
>NZ_JAGXJZ010000921.1:0-234 GCF_019091095.1 Achromobacter sp. GbtcB20
GCCCGCCGGCGCCAGGGCCAGCCAGCCCAGCATCGTCCCGGCCACCAGCAGGTTGCGCAGCACGTCGTAGCCCGACAGCGGCCGCACCGACTGGCCGAAGCAGCTGCAGCGGACGATCCCGCGGGCCAGGAACTGGTAGCCCAGCACGGCCGAAAAGGCGCACATCAGCACCAGCGAGAGCAGCATGCCGGCGCGGCTGGCCGGGCTCAGCACCAGCGCGGCGGCCAGCAGCTC
>NZ_JAGXJZ010000922.1:0-234 GCF_019091095.1 Achromobacter sp. GbtcB20
CGCGTTCCGGGACGGCTGCCACGACGGGTGCGGGGGCTGCGACAGTCGGGAATCGCGGTGACCTCGACCGTCCGCGGGCCGTCCGGTCCCGACATGCGCGTCTCGAAGCGCACCGCTTCGCCGTGCAGGCCGCGGCGCAGGAAGTCGGCGTCGCGCGCGTACAGTTCCTCGCCGAAGGCTTCGCGCACGGTCTTGCCGGCGATGTCCTGACGGCGCCAAAGTGATGCAGCGTTT
>NZ_JAGXJZ010000923.1:0-234 GCF_019091095.1 Achromobacter sp. GbtcB20
TTACCCCGAGGCCGGCTTTCCGGCTTTATTGCGCGACGCCGCCCTGGCGGTGGCGTGGTCCCAGCGCCATATCGGCGACTACGGCGGCGACCCGGCGCGTGTCTACGTCGCCGGCCACAGCGCCGGCGGCTACATCGCGGCCATGCTGGCGCTGGGCAAGCGCTGGCTTGCCGCCGCCGGGTCCAGCCCCGCGTCGCTGGCCGGCTGGATTGGGCTGGGCGGGCCCTATGGCTT
>NZ_JAGXJZ010000924.1:0-234 GCF_019091095.1 Achromobacter sp. GbtcB20
CGCAGAGAGTTCGCATCGTAACGCTACTCTTGACGAACATGCGGTATTCCTAGACGAACAACGGCACGAAATACGGATAGACCAAGGCAACCAGCACGAGCATCGAAACAATCCAAAACATGGACCGATACCTTTTGTTGGTCTCGGGCATGGCGCACAGCGTTCCAGGTTGGCAGTTTTCTACGGCAGGGGCACGATAAATCTTACGGTAAGCCAATGCCATACAAGCTAGTG
>NZ_JAGXJZ010000925.1:0-234 GCF_019091095.1 Achromobacter sp. GbtcB20
GTCTTCCAGCACGAAGAACTCGATGCAGAGCACGCCCACGTAGCCGAGCTCGGCCACGATGGCGCGCGCCGCGTCCTGGGCCTTGCGCGCGCATTCGCTCGAGACGTTCGGGCCCGGCACGGTGGTGGTGAACAGGATGCCGTCGCGGTGCACGTTCTCGGCGGGCGCCTACACGACCGAGGCGCCGCCAACGCCGCGCGCGGTCAGCACCGAGACCTCGTAGGCCAGCGGCAG
>NZ_JAGXJZ010000926.1:0-234 GCF_019091095.1 Achromobacter sp. GbtcB20
CGACTACGTCGGCAAGGGCCTGTCGGGCGGCCGCATCATCGTGCGCCCGAACACGGAATTCCGCGGCTGGGCGGTGGACAACATCATCGTCGGCAACACCGTGCTGTACGGCGCGATCGCCGGTGAAGCCTTCTTCAACGGCGTGGCCGGTGAGCGGTTCGCGGTCCGCAATTCGGGCGCGGCGGCCGTCGCCCAGGGGCTGGGCGACCACGGTTGCGAGTACATGACCGGCGG
>NZ_JAGXJZ010000927.1:0-234 GCF_019091095.1 Achromobacter sp. GbtcB20
TTGGTACGGGTGCGCTGGCCGCGCACTGGCAGGCCCTTGCGGTGACGCATGCCGCGGTAGCAACCCAGGTCCATCAGACGCTTGATGTTCATGGACAGTTCGCGGCGCAGATCGCCTTCCACGACAAACTTCGCAACTTCGTCGCGCAGCTTCTCGAGTTCGTTATCGTCGAGGTCCTTGACCTTCTTGTTGGTCGCGATACCGGTCGCATCGCAGATCTTCTGCGAGCGCGGG
>NZ_JAGXJZ010000928.1:0-234 GCF_019091095.1 Achromobacter sp. GbtcB20
CGGCTCTGTATGACGTCGATGGAAAAACTGGCCAGATATCCCCGAACGGCCCATTCCGATGACTCGTCTTCGTCGTCGATGTAGGCCTTGGCGCCGATGGGAAATGGGTCCGCGTGGACCGCCCGCACCGCCACCCCGCGCGGCGCATGGAACGCGCCATGGATAAACCGAGGGTGATACTGCCCACAGTGCAGCGACTGTTCGGAATACGGCATCGTCTGATATGGCAAGAAC
>NZ_JAGXJZ010000093.1:0-765 GCF_019091095.1 Achromobacter sp. GbtcB20
ACCGGCGCCCAGTATGAGATCCCCGATACGGCGTCCGGAAAGTGGATCAAGACGGACCCGGAGATCCATAAGGACAAGGCGACCGCAGCGCACCAAGCCTATGGCAATGAGTGGAAAGGTCTCGTGCGCATGGTGAAGTACTGGAACAACAATCCCAAGCACGGCGATCAGAAGCCGGTGAAGCCCTCGTTCCTGATCGAGGTAATGGCCCTTGAGTGTCTTTACGGCGGCTGGGGAGGATCGTTCGATCGCGAGATCCAGTCGTTCTTTGCCACGCTTGCCGATCGTGTTCATGACGAGTGGCCGGATCCCGCCGGACTTGGCCCGGCGATCAGCAACGATATGGATGCCGCGCGCAAGCAGCGCGCGCAGCAGCTGCTGTTCCAGGCGAGCCAGGACGCAAGCATCGCCATCGACCACGCGCGTCGTGGTCGCAATATCGAAGCGCTTCGCGCCTGGCGCGCACTGTTTGGCCCCAAGTTCCCACTGTCCTGATTCCATCGGCTTCCATACACGTCCCATCGAGGTACAGCATGTCCCAGTGGTCGCTTTCCCAGCTCCTGTCGTCCCTGCATGAAGACATCCAGCAGCGCTTGTCCGTAGTACGCAAGACCTTCGGTCACCCGGGTACGAAGGGGGATGCGAGCGAGAACGTCTGGATCGACATGCTGGATACCTATCTGCACAAACGGCACCAGGCGGCGAAGGCGCATGTGGTGGACAGCCTGGGGAACTTCAGCCAGCAGATCGATGTGGTGGTGTTTG
>NZ_JAGXJZ010000929.1:0-234 GCF_019091095.1 Achromobacter sp. GbtcB20
GATGCTGTTGGTGATCTCGCGGCGCACGCTGTTGCCGACCGTGCTCGGCCGTTCCTGCGCCGGTTCGATCCGGGGTGCCGGTTTCGCGGCGTCCGTGCCGTAGCGGTAGGAGCCGCGGCCCGTCTTGCGGCCGAGGAAGCCGGCGTTCACCAGCTCCTGCTGCAGGATCGAGGGCGTGTAGCGCTGGTCGCCGTAATAGGCGGCGTGCACCGATTGCGTGACCGAGAAGTTGAC
>NZ_JAGXJZ010000930.1:0-234 GCF_019091095.1 Achromobacter sp. GbtcB20
ATCCGAGCCGCTGGTAATCGTCCTGCAAGAAAACGCGGAGCGCGAGGTAATCCTGCGCCAGCGCGTCAATGACGCCGCGCGCAGTGTTTTGCTGGCGTTCGCGCGCCGTGGCGACTTGGAACACATTGCTGGCGAGTACGGCGTATACCGCCAGGTCATCCAGCCTGCGAATCTTGCAGCCGTCCCGCCGCTCGATGCCGTTTACGAAAGCGACGACGAGCTGCGCGAGCGCGC
>NZ_JAGXJZ010000931.1:0-234 GCF_019091095.1 Achromobacter sp. GbtcB20
CCCGACCCCCGCCTGACACCGCCGGCCGAGGGCAAACAGGTCGCACGCCGGTCGGTCCGGTGCCGCACGGTGGGCGAAACCTCGAGCACGTGCCCGGTCGCCTTCGACGCCGGCGACACCATGGCCATCCTCGCCGAGACCGCCGTGACGGACATCACCCAGCGCGGCGCCACGCGCATGGGCGGCCAGGCTTCCGAGGGCTCCAAGGAGCGCCGCAAGGAGGGAGGGTAATTC
>NZ_JAGXJZ010000932.1:0-233 GCF_019091095.1 Achromobacter sp. GbtcB20
TAGGCCAGCCCGCCGACCGCCACGCACAGCACCAGCGCCAGCACGTAGTCGAGGGTCACGCCATGGCGCAGCGCCAGCTGGCTCTTCACCGCCAGCACCACGCCGGCCATCGCCAGCGCGGCCAGCAGCGGACGCACCAGCTGGCGGCAGAACGTGGTCCAGCCCAGGTCCAGGCAGCGCGCGACCATGCTCTGGTTCACCGGGATCATCACGATGCCGGTGATCAGGTAGGT
>NZ_JAGXJZ010000933.1:0-233 GCF_019091095.1 Achromobacter sp. GbtcB20
CTTCGGCGATCGAGTTGGCCTGCACGCCCGGCAGCAGCAGGCCGGTGGCGAGGATGGTGGCGAAGGCGAAGGTCAGCGCGTACCACTTCATGCCCAGGCCCTTCTCGATGTAGAAGGCGGGGCCGCCGCGGTATTCCTTGGCGATCTGCTCCTTGTAGACCTGGCCCAGGGTCGATTCGACGAAGGCCGAGCTGGCGCCGAGGAAGGCCACCGCCCACATCCAGAACACGGCG
>NZ_JAGXJZ010000934.1:0-233 GCF_019091095.1 Achromobacter sp. GbtcB20
GGTCTACAAGGTCAGCGGCGTAAAAACCCTGAACGAGACGGCCGCGAACTGGTTCGGCAAGATGAAGATCGGCCTCGAGTATGCGCTGTTCCAGAGCGGGCCGATGTCGATGGCGCCTTCGCAGCTGGGCGTGTTCGCGCGCTCGGGCCCGCACGAGGCGACGCCGAACCTGCAATACCACGTGCAGCCGCTGTCGCTGGAGAAGTTCGGCGACCCGCTGCACGGCTTTCCGG
>NZ_JAGXJZ010000935.1:0-233 GCF_019091095.1 Achromobacter sp. GbtcB20
CATATTGTTCTTTTCCGCCTGGGTGAAGTTGTCGAAGTAGGTGTCGTAGACACAGGTGCAATACGGCTTCGCCAGCTTGGGATCCTTGGGTGCGGTCTTGTCGAGCTCGATCACGGACTCGCATCCCTCCACATTCATCTTCTTCAATCCGTCCATCCTCTCGTCGGCGTGGGCGGGAAAATGCAGGGCGATGGCAGCGATCATGGCGGCCAGTGTCAAACCGTGTTTCATGT
>NZ_JAGXJZ010000936.1:0-233 GCF_019091095.1 Achromobacter sp. GbtcB20
GGTGCCCTGGTCCATCTCCAGGACGTTGCGGCTGACCTGGGCGATGCCGGCGCTCTGCTCCATGCTGGCGGCCGTGATCTCGGCCATGATGTCGGTGACGCGGCGCACGCTCGCCACCACGTCCTGCATGGTGGCGCCGGCCTGCTCGACCAGGCTGCTGCCTTCGCGCACCTTGTCGACCGAGTCGCCGATCAGGTCCTTGATTTCGCGGGCGGCGGCGGCCGAGCGCTGGG
>NZ_JAGXJZ010000937.1:0-233 GCF_019091095.1 Achromobacter sp. GbtcB20
GTACCACGCCAAGCAGAACGGGCGCAACGAGTTCTGCTTCTTCAGCCCGGCCATGAATGCTCACGTGCACGGGCGGGTGCAGATGGAAAACCGCCTGCGGCGCGCGCTCGCCAACGACGAGTTCGTGCTCGACTACCTGCCCGAGATCGACATCGCCAGCGGACGCACGGTCGGCGTCGAGGCCCTGATCCGCTGGCGCGACCCGGAACGCGGCCTGCTGCTGCCCGAGCAGT
>NZ_JAGXJZ010000938.1:0-233 GCF_019091095.1 Achromobacter sp. GbtcB20
CAAGGAGCCGATCGGCTCACGCGATGACCAGACGCTCGCCCAGCACACCGTCATCGGCGGCCAGGGACGAGTGCAGCAGGTGATGGTGCGACCCGGCGAGCAAGTGGTGATCGGCGGCTACCAGCAGACGGCAGACACCTCTACCAGGCGGCGCCTGGACGACAAGGCACCGATGCTCGCCGACGGCTCCGACGCTTCGCAAGAGAAGCAGATGCTCACGGTCGTTCTGGTCA
>NZ_JAGXJZ010000094.1:0-761 GCF_019091095.1 Achromobacter sp. GbtcB20
GACACAATTTGACGGGGAGTTTGCCGAGAACCGACGAAGTTTCGCCATGTCATCAGTGACTCTTCGTAAAAATGACAGGTAAGTTAGTGCCTTAAGGAAAGAAAGTGCTTGAAATCCGGCAATGAGCCTGATTGCCGGTTGTTGTATTTACGCTTAATAAAATAAACTGTTTGACTTTTTGGTAAGGGTGACTTAAGGGAACCTTAAACCCTGATGAAGACGGTTCGGAGAGGAAAAAACGAAGTAGCAGCGGCATGAGGCGGACGCGAGCCGGCTGCCTCGCTCACGGCGCGGCATCGAAAAAAATTACAGCCGGCCGGCACCGCCATCGAGCAATGGCGGTGGCGCATCCGGCCGGACCTGGGAGAACGCCTCAGCAGCCGCGCATCTGCGCCTGGGTCACGTTGCTCCCCGGCGCCACGCTTTGCGTGAGCCAGACGTTGCCGCCGATGGTCGACCCCGCCCCCACCGTGATGCGCCCGAGGATGGTGGCGCCGGCATAGATGACGACGTCGTCCTCGACGATCGGGTGGCGCGGCGCGCCTTTCACCAGGGCGCCGTGCTCGTCGGTCGGGAAGCGGCGCGCGCCGAGGGTCACGGCCTGGTACAGGCGCACGCGCTGGCCGAGGATCGCCGTCTCCCCGATCCCGACCCCAGTGCCGTGGTCGATGAAGAAGCTGGCGCCGATTTGCGCGGCCGGGTGGATGTCGATGCCGGTCAGCGTGTGCGCGATATCGGCCGCCAGGCGCGCCAGGAACGGC
>NZ_JAGXJZ010000939.1:0-233 GCF_019091095.1 Achromobacter sp. GbtcB20
TGAGCGGCGCGCGCGAGACGTCAAACCACAGGCTGGAGTACAGCGCGGCGGCGCTGGGCCAGGGCGTGTCGGCCGCGCGCGGTTCCGGGAAGGCGGCCTTGTGTCCAAACTGGTTCATCGGCGCCTTGCCGTCCAGCGGGCTTTGCTCCGCCGTGGCCTGGCGGCGCGGCAGTTCCATGTGCACCATGGGATACGCGTATACGGAGGCATCGATGGCCGTATCGCGCAATTCC
>NZ_JAGXJZ010000940.1:0-233 GCF_019091095.1 Achromobacter sp. GbtcB20
GCCGAGGTCGTAGCGGCGCACGCCCAGGAACTTGTCCGGGTTCTTGCTGCCGACGACGCCGCGCTTGTCGCTCTTCTTCAGCAGCAGCATCTTGACGACCTTGCGGCAGATCTTCGAGATTTCGCGCTCGAGCGAACGCACGCCGGCTTCGCGGGTGTAGTAGCGGATGATGTCGCGGATCGCGGCCTCTTCCACCTTGATCTCGTCTTCCTTCAGGCCGTTCGCCTTGACCT
>NZ_JAGXJZ010000941.1:0-233 GCF_019091095.1 Achromobacter sp. GbtcB20
GGCCGAGCTGCTGATCGGCGCCAGCGGGATGCGCAGCTCGTGCGCCAGCATGGCCAGGAACTCGTCCTTCATGCGGCTCATGCGCTCGGCCTCGACGCGCGCCGTGCGCTCGCTCTGCAGCAGGGCGTCGCGTTCGGGCGCCAACTTCTGCGCCACCTCGTACAGGCGCGCGTTGTCCATCGCCACCGCGGCCTGGGCGGCGACGCCGGCGACGATGCGCTCGGTGCGCTCGG
>NZ_JAGXJZ010000942.1:0-233 GCF_019091095.1 Achromobacter sp. GbtcB20
CGGTAAGCCGGCAGGCGTGCGCTGCGTGCAGCTTGCCGACGACAACCGCTGCCGCATCTTCGGGCAGCCGGAACGGCCGGCCTTCTGCGCCGGCCTGCAGCCTTCGCTGGACATGTGCGGGAGCAGCCGCGAGCAGGCCTTGCTGTGGCTCGGCGAACTGGAGCGGGCGACAGCTCCGGGCTAGGTTTTACGCCCGTCCTCGTCCTCGTCCTCGTCCGCCTCGGTCTCGCACG
>NZ_JAGXJZ010000943.1:0-233 GCF_019091095.1 Achromobacter sp. GbtcB20
CCTATCAAGGTTTTGCTCGTTCCTACATTTATGGATTCCTGATCGTGGTTTGCATCATCAAATCCATCGGCGCGCGCGTCCTGCTTTACGGTCTCGCGATCGCCAGCCTGTTTTTGGATGGCGCGCGTAGCGAATTCTCGGCTGTGCTTTTTTTAATTCCCATCATTGAGCTTTATTATGCGAGGAATAAGTTTTACTCGGTAATCCTTGTTCTTTTCCTGTTGGCTTGGCTG
>NZ_JAGXJZ010000944.1:0-233 GCF_019091095.1 Achromobacter sp. GbtcB20
CAGCCCGGCTAACAGCACCACGAGCGCCGGCGGCACGCGCCCCACCGTCAGCAGTCCGAACGAGAGCAGCGCCAGCCCAAAATCCGCCTTGCTGTGGATGGCACTCGTCCATACCGGGTCATAGAGGGCGGACACCAGAATACCGGCCACGCCGGCGTTGATGCCGGCCATGGCCGTCTGGATGCCCGCGCGGTGGCGCAGCCCTTCCCAGAACGGCAGTGCACCGACCAGCA
>NZ_JAGXJZ010000945.1:0-233 GCF_019091095.1 Achromobacter sp. GbtcB20
GAGCTCGACGAGATGGCCTTCACCGCCATGAAGGACGGGCTGGAACGGGGCCTGCGCGACTACGCGCAGTTCGGCTGCACCACCTCCTTCGGCGAATGGCAGAAGGACGACAACGGCATCGCGGTCGGCTTCTTCCCGATCGGCGGCAGCCGGCTCATGTCGATCAACTGCGGCGGGCCGTCGTCGGGCGTGTCGACCGAGTTCCTGCGGAACGAGGTCAGGCCGCGGCTGAT
>NZ_JAGXJZ010000946.1:0-232 GCF_019091095.1 Achromobacter sp. GbtcB20
GCCAGTATTTACAGCGCAGACACATCCGTGCTAGCGATAACGCCGTATCGAAGAGGTAGTATCTTTACCGAGCGCTTGCATCCCACGCAGGGGCCCGTAGGCGTGTTTGCGGGATTCCGATTTGCAGCGTTGCCGCTTGATAAAAACAACCTCTCGATAGCGTCGATGGAGTTGGTCATAGAAATTGTCGAATCTTTTAAGGTTCAGGCTTTCTGACTGACAAGCGCCAGAT
>NZ_JAGXJZ010000947.1:0-232 GCF_019091095.1 Achromobacter sp. GbtcB20
TGCCGGCGCTGATCGACAAAAATTACCTGAGCAAACGCGCCGCCCTGATCGGCGAGAAAACGATGGGCGAGGCCCCGGCCGGCACTCCGCCCGGCATGGAGCTGGCGTGGAACTGGGGCCGGGACAACGCCATCGAGACGCCGTCCACCTCGCACCTGGTGGTGGTCGGCGGCCACGGCGCCGGCCTGTCGATGGCCACCACCGTCGAGGACGCCTTCGGCTCGCGCCAGAT
>NZ_JAGXJZ010000948.1:0-232 GCF_019091095.1 Achromobacter sp. GbtcB20
GCGGCGAAGGCCTCGTTGATTTCCATCAGGTCCACGTCCTGGTGCGTCCAGCCCGCCTTCTGCAGGCACAGGCGCGAAGCCGACACCGGGCCCATGCCCATGATGCTCGGGTCCAGCCCTGCCGACGAATAGGCCTTGATGCGCGCCAGCGGCGTCAAGCCGAGTTCGCGCGCTTTGGAGGCGCTCATCATGATGACGGCGGCGGCGCCATCGTTGGTGCCGGAGGGGTTGC
>NZ_JAGXJZ010000095.1:0-759 GCF_019091095.1 Achromobacter sp. GbtcB20
TCGGCAGGCGCGAGTTCTCGTGGCTGATCAGGAGCGGGATCTCGGTGCAGCCGAGCACCACGGCGTCGCAGCCCTCGGCCGCCAGGGTCTGGATCACGCCCTGGAAGCGCGGCACCGTCTCCGCGTTCACGACGCCGGCGACCAGCTCGTCCATGATGAGGCGGTTGATGTCTTCGCGCTGTTCAAGCGTCGGGCGCACGCTCTCGATGCCGAGCGCGGTCAGTTTCGCGGGGTAGACCTCGCTCTCGACCAGCCAGCGCGTGCCGAGCAGGCCCAACTTGCGGTAGCCGCGCGCGAGCGCTTGCTCCCCGACCGCGTCGACGATGTGCAGCCAGGGCAGCGGCGAGCGCGCTTCGATCAGGGGCAGCGCCTGGTGGATGGTGTTGTCGGGACAGACCAGGAAATCGGCGCCGGCGCGCGCCAGCTTCTCGGCCGAGGACAGCATTAGTGCGCCGACGCCCTCCCAGTCGCCGCGCTCGATGCGCTCGACGTAGTCGGCCAATGAGTGGGTATGCATGCCGACCTCGGGGTGCGCATGCGGTCCCAGCCGCTTCGCGCCTTCGAGGCAGATGGTGCGATAGCACAGGGCGGCGCCTTCGGCCGAACAGCCGACGATTCCGATGTGTTGCGTCATGGTGGCGGGTCTCCTCGCTCGTGTCGAAGATCGCGTCGAAAATTCGCGTCGAAGATCGCGTCGAACAGGCGCAGGCGGCAGGCCGCCCGCGCCCGCCATGGCCAACATGCCCGTCCCGGTCCGTA
>NZ_JAGXJZ010000949.1:0-232 GCF_019091095.1 Achromobacter sp. GbtcB20
GACCTTGTTGCAGCCGAGTTCGTCGGCGACGCGGTACAGGATGCCGCGCCGCAGCCTGGAACAGAGCGAGCAGGTGGTCTTGCCTTCCGGGATCAGGCGCTTGACGATGCTGTAGGTGTCCTGGTTCTCGATGTGGTACTGAATACCCAGTTTATCCAGGTAGGCCGGCAGCACCTCGGCCGGGAAGTTCGGCTGCTTCTGGTCGAGATTGACCGCGACGATATCGAAATGG
>NZ_JAGXJZ010000950.1:0-232 GCF_019091095.1 Achromobacter sp. GbtcB20
CGGCAAATACTACGTGCCGGAAGTGGGCGCCTTCGTCATCTACACGCTGATGGTCGTGCTCCTGATCCTGTTCCCGTTCGGCCTCGTACGGAGGAAAGCATGAACGCCTATTCCACTTCGGCCATCAAGGCCAAGGCCGCCGCCGGTTCGCCGGAGGCGCAGGCCGACACCGCCTCGGCAGCGGTGAACCACCGCGCCCTGCGCCTGCCCAACGACCGCTGGAAGGCGTTCG
>NZ_JAGXJZ010000951.1:0-232 GCF_019091095.1 Achromobacter sp. GbtcB20
CGTGGCCGCCGCGCGCCGCGCCCCCCCCCTGGGCCTGGTGGCGACCGAGCTGCACGGCGCCCACGGCAACCTGCTGCACGAATTCCTGTCGCCGCTGTCGAACCGGCGCGACGACGCGTATGGCGGTTCGCTGGAGAACCGCATGCGCTTCCCGTTGGAGGTGTTCGAGGCGGGGCGCGCGGCGATACCGGAGACCATGGCGCTCGGAATGCGCATCTCGGCCAGCGACTGG
>NZ_JAGXJZ010000952.1:0-232 GCF_019091095.1 Achromobacter sp. GbtcB20
ACGATCCATAGACCTAAATTTTTGCATTTGACACAGAGGAAATTAAACTGCGAGACTGTGGCGCAACCACTTAATGCGCTGCGCCCAGCATGCTTAACATTATCCCAAGGCGATACGGTGCGAAAAATGTTCTTGATAGTTCGCTCGATATCTCTAGGGAATTTTTCGTTGCCAGAGACACTTTCTAGTTCGCTTAAAATCATCTGCTTAATTTGGCTAGCATTAATCGGTG
>NZ_JAGXJZ010000953.1:0-232 GCF_019091095.1 Achromobacter sp. GbtcB20
CAGCCGCGCCGGCAGGCACATCAGGGTTTCGCCCGGCCCGTCGAAGCGGCCCGAAAAATAATCGGGCACCATGTGCTCGCGGAAAAAGCGCTGCACGGGGCCATCCGGCAGCCAGTGGAAGGTATGCGAAACGCGCAGCCCGTAGCGGTTCAGCGGGCGCAGCTCGATCAAGCCGAGCCGGTCGAGTTCGGCAAGGTAGCCGATGCATTCGGCCGGCGTTAGGCGGTAGTTC
>NZ_JAGXJZ010000954.1:0-232 GCF_019091095.1 Achromobacter sp. GbtcB20
ACCTGGCCGGCTACAAGGCCGTGCCGCTCGCCGCCCATCACTACGGGCGGCTGATTCCCATGATGATGTCGGCCGCCGGCACGCTGAAGGACGCGCGCGCGGTCATCCTGGGCACTGGCGGCGCAGGCCTTCAGGCCATTGCCACGGCCAAGCGGCTGGGCCCCGCGGTCGCGGCGTCGGGCGTGCGCCCCGCGGCCCGCGAACCGGTCGAATCCCTGGGCGCCAGCTTCAT
>NZ_JAGXJZ010000955.1:0-232 GCF_019091095.1 Achromobacter sp. GbtcB20
GCGGTCGCCGGCTTGTTTTCGTTGGTGTAGCTGTACGCGCCGCTGGCTTGGTCATAGAAAAAGTGCCCGTGGGCGGCAACGCATCCGATGTCCAGACGCCCCTCGGTGAGGTTTGCGTTCAGCGCCTTGTCCATGGATGGGCCCAATGCAGGACTCCATTCGCTCTCGAAGGTGAGCAAGCCACCCAGAATCGGAATCAACGGCTTCGCTGGGTAGGTCCCGCCAGCGTGCG
>NZ_JAGXJZ010000956.1:0-232 GCF_019091095.1 Achromobacter sp. GbtcB20
GGCCCATCACGCCGGCGCCCGGGGCGACGTCGATGCGCAGCGGCACCGGCTGCGCCAGCGACATCGCGTAGCGGCCCTTGTTCTGCAGCGCCGCCAGGGTGCCGGACCAGGTGTTGCGGTTCCAGCCGCCGCGCACTTCGGTGAGCGCGTCGAAGTCGTCGTTGCGGGCGGCCAGGCGCAGCGTGTGGGCGGCGCGGGTGCCGCTCGTTTGCAGGCTGGCGGCGGCGATGCG
>NZ_JAGXJZ010000957.1:0-232 GCF_019091095.1 Achromobacter sp. GbtcB20
CCAGGACGCCGCCTACGGCCCGGTCACCTACGACCTGGCCTCGCTGCTGCGCGACGCCTACATCCAGTGGGACGAGGAAATCGTGCTGGACTGGGTGGTGCGCTACTGGCAGAGCGCGAAGCAGGCCGGCCTGCCGGCCAACCCGGACATCGACGCCTTCTACCGCGACTTCGAATTCATGGCGCTGCAGCGCCACCTGAAGATCCTGGGCATCTTCTGCCGCCTGAACTAC
>NZ_JAGXJZ010000958.1:0-232 GCF_019091095.1 Achromobacter sp. GbtcB20
GAAGCCAGGTGCGTTACCGCCATGGCCGTTAGTCAATGTGCTCATCGTCATCCTCCGGATAGGTGATGGTGCTCGGGATGACCAGTTTGCCAGCATTACAGGCCGTGTTCAACATGTCGCGACAGGGACGTAAAAAAGGCGGGCAGTGCCCGCTTTTCGATGGTCGGGGACCGATCAGGCTTTGGTACGGCGGCGCACGGCGATGCCGGCGCCCAGCATGGCGATGCCGAAC
>NZ_JAGXJZ010000096.1:0-746 GCF_019091095.1 Achromobacter sp. GbtcB20
GGCGTGTACTGGCGCTATCGCGACAAAGACGATTTCACGCAGTACGTGGCCAAGTTCAAGGAAAGCGACGAGGAAGGCGGCGAGCGATCAGAAGATCTGGAGGATATGTGTTCCTTCCGCGTTGCCGGTTTCTCGCGTCTGCGCATTCAGAGCCACCTGGCCACGCTGAGCGGCCAGCCGGACACCCAGCCAGAAACGGTCTTCGGCGTCAGCGCCCAGGTTCCGCGCCACGGCGCGACCTTGCAGCGCGAAGTTGTGACCGATGAACGCCTCTACAACTTGGAATGGTGGCGGGCCAAGTTCGGCCAGGTCTGGCTGCCCCAGCAGTTCACTCGCATGATTACCGTGCTGGAGCGCACCGCGCACCTAGGCGCGCGCGACGTGGTCAACTTCGTTGGCTTGGCCTGGCGCGATGGCCAGCCGTCCGCGTTGGAAGGCAAGGACTGCTATTTCATGGAGCCGCAAAAGCAGTGCCTGTACTACAACATGCAGTTTCCCCGTGGTCCGCGCGAGAATGCTGCGGCCGTGATCAAGGCGTACCAGGCAACGTTCCACGACAACGCCGCAGCCATTGCGATGGTGTGGGCGTTGGGCGCACACCTCAAAGCCATCCTTGGCTTTTATCCGCACCTACAGATGCAGGCTGAGAAAGGCTCCGGCAAGTCCAAGCTGCTGGAAAGCCTGCAATCCACGCTCGCGTTTCAGGTCCTGTCGGGGCAGATGTTGAAGACCGACCCCCGCCGCCG
>NZ_JAGXJZ010000959.1:0-231 GCF_019091095.1 Achromobacter sp. GbtcB20
TGCTCGACGTCGCCCACCTGCTGGGCGCGTCCCTGCCCGCGTCCTGCGACTGCGCGCCGATCTATCCGGAAGGTTTCGCTTTCTGCCCGACCTGTGGCCAGGCCCTGCACAAGCTGGCCGGGCGCAGCCTGCGCCAGCCGGATTGGTGGGGAACGGCCGGCGACCAGGCCCTGCCGCGCCACGTGCCGCACGGCTTGCCGGTCACTTCGCTGCCGCTGGGCGACAGCCTGG
>NZ_JAGXJZ010000960.1:0-231 GCF_019091095.1 Achromobacter sp. GbtcB20
CAGCCCCTTGCCTTTGAAGAAAAGCTCGACGCCGCCAACCCGGGCATCAGTTTCACCGCGTCGGGCGAACTGCTGCTGCAATCGCGCGGCCACTATCTGGTGGGCGGGGGGCGCGAACGGCAGTTCAGCTTCATCAAGGCCTGGGCCGCCGCGCCTGCGGACTGGCTGCTGGACCGGCTGGAAGACCGCTTCGTGTTGTACGGCGAATCCCTGTCGAAAAAGCACTCCGTG
>NZ_JAGXJZ010000961.1:0-231 GCF_019091095.1 Achromobacter sp. GbtcB20
GACGGCCGTCGCGCGGAACATCACGGTGTGCCAGCCGCATCCCAATGTCCCGCACTACGGTTTCCATGTCGACCAGATCCCGGTCCTGCAAGGCCTGCTGGCCGACCTGGTCCCGGAAGACGAGCGTCCGGTGGTGTGGTTCTACACCCCGATGGCGCTGCCGCTGCTGCAGGGCTTCAATCCCGCGCTCGTGGTCTACGACTGCATGGACGAACTGGCCGCCTTCAAGAG
>NZ_JAGXJZ010000962.1:0-231 GCF_019091095.1 Achromobacter sp. GbtcB20
CCCGGCTATGGATATGGCGCGGGGGCTGCTCATGCCCAGCAGCGCCACCATGGGGGGAATGCTGTGGGCGGGATCGATGTAGCCCCAGCCGGCGGCGGCCGCCAGCGCCTGCGCCACCTGCGCCAGGACGAACCGGGACGCCACGCGGTCGGCGCGCGGCCCCAATAGCAGGCGCTGGTCTTCGTCGCGGGCATGGCGGCGGCCCCGGGGGCCCCCGCCGCCCCACGGGTG
>NZ_JAGXJZ010000963.1:0-231 GCF_019091095.1 Achromobacter sp. GbtcB20
GATTGGCCACTTGCGACATCGTGTACTGATACCTGCTGTGAACTACAGCACGGGGAAAGGCCAGTTCTTCAAGACTCCGCACCACGTGACGTTTGAGCGAGACCACCATTTGACCTTGGTAGAGGTGGGGCTCGCGACCTCTGCTGCCCCGGTGTACTTCCCTATCGTACGTAATGGCCGCGGTGCCTTTGTCGACGGCGGCTTAGTTGGAAACGCACCAGGCTTCTTCGG
>NZ_JAGXJZ010000964.1:0-231 GCF_019091095.1 Achromobacter sp. GbtcB20
CAATGGTGTTGATGTACATCAACGGCCTTGCTCACAATTTTGTCCACAAAAAATGTGGGGAAGTGCACGGTGCCCAGCCCGGCCAGCTTGCAGGTAAGGCTGCCGCATTCTTCAGCAGGGGAATATTGTTGAGATAAATCATATACTTAGCGTGTGGAGAGTGGTATTGCGCACATTTTTATCCACAGAAAATGTTTAAAAGACGGCTAAGGCAATTGCAGTGACGCATGC
>NZ_JAGXJZ010000965.1:0-230 GCF_019091095.1 Achromobacter sp. GbtcB20
ACGACATCGACAGCCCCTTCTTCGACACCGACGTCGCCACCATCGTCGGCGCCGCCGCGAACCGCCTGGCCTACGTGGTCCTGCCCAAGCCGAACGGCGTGGCCGACGTGCGGCGCGCCCTGGAGACCATCAACCGCGCCGCGGTGCCGGCCGGACGCGCCGCGCTGCCGGTGCACGTGCTGATCGAGACCCACGGGGCGTTGCGCGAAGCCTACGACATCGCCGCCCTG
>NZ_JAGXJZ010000966.1:0-230 GCF_019091095.1 Achromobacter sp. GbtcB20
GGCCCGTCATCGGTGCTGTACGGCGCCGCGGCGCCGGGCGGCATCGTCAACACCGGGACCAAGCGCCCGCCCGGCGAATCGATGGGTGAAATCAATGTGGACGGCGGCAGCTTCGTCCGCCGGCAGATTTCCGCGGACATCGGCGGCCCCATCGATGGGGCTGGCGTGTGGTCCTATCGTCTGTCCGGCCTGTTCCGCGTAAGGAAGCAGTTCGTCGATTACGGCTCCCA
>NZ_JAGXJZ010000967.1:0-230 GCF_019091095.1 Achromobacter sp. GbtcB20
TGAGACGATGGCGTCAAGCGTTACGCCAACACGCGCCAGTCAGGAGTCCCTTATGGGCCCCGCCGCCGTCCCCTTGAGCAAACAGCACGCCGCCGCCGTCGAGCGCGCCTGCCGCGCCCTGGAAGCCGTGCAGCCGCCCGATCTGTCGACGCTGGCCGAGCAGGCCGGTATGAGCCGCTTCCATTTCCACCGCGTTTTCAAGGCCGTCACGGGCATCACGCCCAAGGCCT
>NZ_JAGXJZ010000968.1:0-230 GCF_019091095.1 Achromobacter sp. GbtcB20
CGACACGGCGCCGGACGCGATCGAGCAGCGGCGCCAGCGGGGGGCGGATGCCCAGGTTGATGCGGGCGCGCGGCTCGGCCGCGTACACGTTCCACAGGTAGTCGCGCTCGCGGCACGTCACCATCTCCAGCGTCAGCTCGTCGTGATTGCGCAGGAAGATGGCCCACTGGCAGGTGGGCGGGATATCGGGCGTCTGGCGGATGGTGGCGGTGATCGGAGAGCGGTCTTCC
>NZ_JAGXJZ010000097.1:0-745 GCF_019091095.1 Achromobacter sp. GbtcB20
GTTCGGGCTGACGTGCGTACAGTGCCTGTTCCAGGGCATCGAGCACGAAATCGGTCCGCATCGAGCTGCTTACCCGCCAGCCGACGATTCGTCGAGCAAAGACGTCGATGACGAAGGCAACGTAAACGAAACCCTGCCACGTCGAGACGTACGTGAAGTCCGATACCCACAGCTGGTTTGGCCGCTGCGCCTTGAACTGGCGATTGACCCGGTCGAGCGGGCACGGCGCCTTTGCATCGGGAACCGTCGTGCGTACGACCTTGCCGCGCATGACGCCTCGCAGGCCAGCCTTGCGCATCAAGCGCTCCACCGTGCAGCGGGCCACATCAGTGCCCTCACGCCGCAGCTGGCGCCACACTTTATCGGCCCCGTAGACCTGCAGGTTTGCCTGCCAGACCCGCTCGATGTCGACGCTCAGCACGTCGTCACGCTGGACACGTGCACAACGCAACTCAGGATTGTGCCGCTGCGCGGCGTAACGCCAGTAGCCGGACGGCGCGACCTGCATCACCCGGCAGATCGGCTCGACGCCGTAAGCATGGCGGAACTGGGCGATGAATGCCCTCACGGCTTGAAGCGGCGGTCGAGCTCCGCCTGGGCAAAAAACGCACTCGCCAGACGCAGAATCTCGTTTGCCTTGCGCAGCACCCGCACTTCTCGCTCCAGCGCTTTGATGCGCTCTTCCTCGGCAGTGGTTGGACCTGGACGCTGGCCAGTGTCACGCTCATGCTGACGTACCCAGCGG
>NZ_JAGXJZ010000969.1:0-230 GCF_019091095.1 Achromobacter sp. GbtcB20
AGGCGCATCAGTTCGGCGCAGGCTTCGCGCAGCACCCAGGCGCCGATCTCGACGATCAGGCCCGAATACTCGGCGATCGGGATAAAGCGGTCGGGCGGCACCAGCTGGCCGTCGGCGCCGCGCCAGCGCAGCAGCGCCTCGGCGCCGCAGGGACGGTTGCTGGCCAGGTCGATCTGCGGCTGGTAGACCAGGAACAGCTCGCCGCCCCGGGAGCCCGTGCGCAGCGCATG
>NZ_JAGXJZ010000970.1:0-230 GCF_019091095.1 Achromobacter sp. GbtcB20
TGTGTCGGGCGATGACCCACAGGCGGCTCCCGCCGCGGAACCCCATGGCACTGCGCAGGACGAGCTGGACCCGCTCCAGGCGCATTTCCATTCCGGCATCGCGCCGGACGAAATCGAGCAGGTGTTTCACCTCAAGAAGGCGCAGCCCATGCTGTCCGCCTTCTCGGCGCTGTTCCACGGCAGCCAGGTCGGCGTACTGGTGCGCCTGCTGGTGCTGCGCGAACTCGCCG
>NZ_JAGXJZ010000971.1:0-230 GCF_019091095.1 Achromobacter sp. GbtcB20
CGGGTCGCCACGCCCCACTGCTCGTCCACCGCCGGACCGTAGGCGATGGCGCCGACGCGCTGGGGCTGGTCGAAGCCGGCCACCGACAGCGGGCCGTCGACGACGCCTGGCTCGCGCTTGAACACGGCGCCGACTTCGAACACGCGCACACGGCCGGCCTTGCGGTTCAGGTTATAGCGCACGTTGGCCAGCAGGCCGCCGATCAGGGTCGAGCGCATCACGCTCATCTG
>NZ_JAGXJZ010000972.1:0-230 GCF_019091095.1 Achromobacter sp. GbtcB20
CGGTTCAGCAGTATGGATCGCATGATTGCACTACCGAATCAACTGCTCACTTATCTCAAAGAGCAGTTGTTCGGCGAGTAAATGTAATTCAACATTGAAAGGAATAATCATGGCCTCGAATCAAAAACGCACGCAAGGCGGTACCCCGGAGCAGCACGCGGAAGCCGGTCGTCAGAGCCACAAGAACGGCGGAAACAAGCAATCCGATTCGGGCTCGGGTTCGCGCTCGG
>NZ_JAGXJZ010000973.1:0-230 GCF_019091095.1 Achromobacter sp. GbtcB20
GTCACAACAGAAGGCGCGGTAGCGCCCGGGGCGCGCCGCGACGTGATACTGCCAGGCCAGGTGCCCGCCGCGAGCGCGTGGCATGCGCAGGCTGGCGGCGACCTGACGACGGGGGCGCCCGCTCAGATTCAATCAGGGGGACCCGCCCAGATACGGGCGAGCGGGGACCTGCACCTGGGCGGACTTGGCGGCGCGCGCGGCGGCTTGTCGCTGAGGGCCGGGCGAGACGC
>NZ_JAGXJZ010000974.1:0-230 GCF_019091095.1 Achromobacter sp. GbtcB20
GGCGCCGTGCTGTGCGCGGCGCTGATGCACGCGGGCTGGAACGCCCTGGTCAAGGCGAAAGGAGTCCCCTTCCTCTCGGCCGTGCTGGTCACGGCCAGCGCCGGCCTGCTCTGCCTGCTGTTGCTACCCTTCCTGCCGCAGCCGGCGCCCGCCAGCTGGCCCTTCATTGGCGCCTCCAGCATCACCCAGGTGCTGTACTACGCGCCGCTGATGGAAACTTACCGCGATGG
>NZ_JAGXJZ010000975.1:0-230 GCF_019091095.1 Achromobacter sp. GbtcB20
CGCGCCGAAGGTGCGAACGACAGCCTGCGCGTGACCCAGAAGGTCGGCGCCGCTGTGCCGGTGCGCACCCTGCAGGCGACGCTGGTGCTGCTCGACGCGCCGAAGACCATCTCGGTCGCGCGTCCGGCGGACGCGCTGCCTGGGCGCGGCGGCGTGCGCACCACCTTCAGCCCGCGCCTGGCCGGGAGCATGGCCGCGGTGCGCGACTACATGCGCGCCTATCCGTATTC
>NZ_JAGXJZ010000976.1:0-230 GCF_019091095.1 Achromobacter sp. GbtcB20
ACCTGGAGTCCTACTCCGGGTACGGCCAGAACATCTTCGTCCGCCACGTGACGTTTGCCGACTGCTGGATCCAGGACTAGGAATTCCGCGATCCCGAAACCGGCGAAAGCTTCGACCGTAGCGCGCTGTACGATGAGCTGGATAAGATCGAGAAGCCGGCGGGCATCGCCAATCCGAAGGACCTCCTTAACGAGATCGGGAACTTCGTGCGGCTGGCGCGCGCCAACTTC
>NZ_JAGXJZ010000977.1:0-230 GCF_019091095.1 Achromobacter sp. GbtcB20
TCGGGTCAGGTCGCGCGCCGCCACGCCCCCTTCCATCGGACCCTGCGCCGCTTCACGCTCCAGATGCGCGTGAATGCCCTGGATCGAGGCCGTGAACGGCAAGGATGCGCCGGCGTGATTGAATTGCACCGAGCTTTGCGTGCCGGGCGCGTGGGCGCGATGCGCCTGGATGGCGCTCGGGGTCAGGGGGGCGGACATGGCGGTTCCTGTCGGGTGGGGGGTTTCAGGCC
>NZ_JAGXJZ010000978.1:0-230 GCF_019091095.1 Achromobacter sp. GbtcB20
ATGGCCGCCTACCGAAGCCTGGCCGGCGTCCAGATTCTCCGACTGCATGTTGCCCGCAGGACGCTGGTCGTCGTTCGGTGTCCAGGATTGCGAATTCGGCGCCGACGATGCCACCGCGCCGGGCGGCTTGCCTTGCTGGCTGCCCTCGGCCACCGGCACCATCTTCTCGCGCGAGACACTGCGTCCGTGTTCGTTCACCATGCCTTTCTGGTTGTCGCTCATGGTCATTC
>NZ_JAGXJZ010000098.1:0-744 GCF_019091095.1 Achromobacter sp. GbtcB20
AATAAGGCGGACAGGGCGCCGCGGCCAGTATAGAACGCGTCCTTCTCGCCCCGCAACTGCCCAGCCGCAGGCTCCCGGACTCCCCGCTTTGTCGATTTGGGTGATCATGAAGCCGTTGCCGTCTTCACCACCCATCATGAACACGAAACAGGCTGACTACGAAACGCTCGAAGCGCAAGGGGCGAAACCGGTCAAGATGTGGACGCGCGGCGTGCCCGTCGAGAGCGAGGCCAAGGAGCAACTGAGCAAACTGGCG
The DNA here is from genome assembly GCF_019091095.1 of Achromobacter sp. GbtcB20. Lineage (NCBI taxonomy): Bacteria > Pseudomonadati > Pseudomonadota > Betaproteobacteria > Burkholderiales > Alcaligenaceae > Achromobacter > Achromobacter sp. GbtcB20. The sequence goes on from NZ_JAGXJZ010000098.1 coordinate 257, forward strand.
CAGTTGCCCTTCATCTACCACCACGTCGCGGTGATGCCCGACGTGCACCTCGGCAAGGGCTCGACCATCGGCAGCGTGATCCCGACGCTCGGCGCGGTGATCCCGGCGGCGGTCGGCGTCGACATCGGCTGCGGCATGATGGCGGCCAAGACCACGCTGCGCGCGAGCGACCTGCCCGACAGTTTGGCGAAGCTGCGCAGCGCCATCGAACAGGCGATCCCGCATGGCATGTCGCCGAAGACGCGCAATGCCCGCGGCCGCGACGTCGGCTCCTGGGACCGCCCGCCGGCGCCGGTGGAAGCCGGCTGGGCGAAACTGAAGGACGAATTCGACGCCTTGTGCCGCAAGTGGCCCAAGCTGCGCGGCACGAACAACTACAAGCACCTGGGCACCCTGGGCAGCGTTTCCCTGATTGAGAAGAATTTTGTCAAAAGTTGTCAGTTAGCTGCGTCAGCCTGGCTATCATGACCTTGCCCGTTGGGCGCTAT
>NZ_JAGXJZ010000979.1:0-230 GCF_019091095.1 Achromobacter sp. GbtcB20
CATCTGCACCATACTTTTCGCGGGTCGCGAGCTGGAACAGTTGCTCTTCCCTCCAACCAGATTGCTGCACAGCGCTTTTCCAAAGTTCGCGACCGATAGTGAAGTTTACGTGATCGCGATTGGCGCCGTCGATCAGGGCTTGTTCGACGGTTCTGGCGAAATATAACATCGGCACCTCTGTCAACGTGTCCGGAAAACTTTCCCGACCTTCCTCGACAAATGCCTGCCAT
>NZ_JAGXJZ010000980.1:0-229 GCF_019091095.1 Achromobacter sp. GbtcB20
CGGCCTATGTCGCGGCCAAGCACGGCCTGGTCGGCTTCACCAAGGTGACCGCGCTCGAAAACGCCCAGACCGGCATCACCTGCAACGCGATCTGCCCGGGCTGGGTCCTGACCCCGCTGGTGCAGAAGCAGGTCGACGACCGCGCCAGCCGCGAGGGCCTGTCGAACGACGAGGCGCGCCGCGCCCTGTTGCTCGAAAAGCAGCCGTCGGGCGAATTCGTCACGCCGGA
>NZ_JAGXJZ010000981.1:0-229 GCF_019091095.1 Achromobacter sp. GbtcB20
CGGCGCGGCCAGGGCATTGCCCCGGGCGCCGAGTCCGCTCAGCCAGGCGGGCAGACGCACACTATTCATCGAATTGCTCCGTTATCGGTATCTGTTTATTGCGGTTATTGCGGTTATTGCGGTTGCTGCGGCGGCTGGGTTTGCTGCGATGCCGGGGTCAACGGGTCCATCTCCGGCGGCACGGGCAGGCTGGTCGGGCGATCCGGGGAGGGGCCGCCCACCCTGCTGT
>NZ_JAGXJZ010000982.1:0-229 GCF_019091095.1 Achromobacter sp. GbtcB20
GCAGAGCAGACATACCGCCGCGACCTTTCAATGTCTATGGGTCCGAGTTGGTACAAGGAGGACCAGCTTGGCCTCCTCATCACCGCATTACGTCATCTCCCCGTAACCGGCGGCGCGATGTTGTCGTTGCCCAAAGTAGCTGGGCTTTTGGAGCGCGCCTCAGGAGAGCTTACTTTCCAGCGGTTTGCCAGGCATGCCAAATCCGAACTTATCGCCGAACTAAGCCGTC
>NZ_JAGXJZ010000983.1:0-229 GCF_019091095.1 Achromobacter sp. GbtcB20
GTCGAGGCGATGGTGAAGAACTTCGTCACCGCCTTCAAGGAAGGCATCCAGACCCTGGACTGGATGAGCGAGGAAACCAAGAAGCAGGCCCAGATCAAGCTGTCGAAGATGAACGCGAAGATCGGCTATCCGGAGAAGTGGCGCGATTACTCGTCCCTGACCATCGAGCGCGGCGACCTGGTCGGCATGGCGCGGCGTGTCGGCCAAGGCCGTCATCGAAGGCCCGCCG
>NZ_JAGXJZ010000984.1:0-229 GCF_019091095.1 Achromobacter sp. GbtcB20
CCGTACCCGGCACCTGGTTGCCATCGACAGGGATCAAGCTGGCATAAGCGGGAAGGCTTGCTGCCACTGCGAGTGCTGCCACTGCTTTTTTCAGAGCGTTCATGCGACATCCCCTTGAAAAACGAATCTTTGTTTATGAGAATGACTTCCTCTTTGTAATTACAGCGATATTCGTTAAGCATAAACCGGGCCCGTCCGTGTCCGGCTTTGTAAATCAGGGACTTGCATT
>NZ_JAGXJZ010000985.1:0-229 GCF_019091095.1 Achromobacter sp. GbtcB20
GAATACAGGGACTCTCCACGCAGACGTTCATCACTACCCATTCGCCTACGGTCGCCGCGTTGGCCGATCCGACCGAGGTGCTGGTGCTGCAGAATCAGGACGGCCTCTTGAGCGTCAGCCCATTCCTGGCAGCCCCCCTCGCCGGCGACGCCCCTAACTGGAAGCGCAAGTTTTACCAGCAAAATCGCGCCGAGGTACTGTCGGCGATGATGCACCCCGCCCTCCTGAT
>NZ_JAGXJZ010000986.1:0-229 GCF_019091095.1 Achromobacter sp. GbtcB20
GATCGCTCAGGTCGATCCGGCGCGAAACGTCGCCGACGCTGGAAAACACGGCGATGCCCTTGTCGTCGGTGACGATCATGTTGACCAGCAGGTGGCCCTGCAGATGGGTGTTGAGCTCGTTGACGATGGCGCGGAACTGGTCCGGGTTGCGCAGCCAGCTCAGGCGCAATTGGCTCAGCGACAGGTCGATCGAGGTGACGGTCGAGCGCACTTCCTCGGCAAAGGCATG
>NZ_JAGXJZ010000987.1:0-229 GCF_019091095.1 Achromobacter sp. GbtcB20
CGCCTGCTCCGGGTCGGGGATGACGAAGGCCATGATGGTCGTGGTGCCGCCCGCCAGGCCGGCCGCGGTGCCGGTGAAGAAGTCGTCGGCCGTCACCGTGCCCATGAAGGGCAGCTGCATGTGAGTGTGGGTGTCGATCCCGCCCGGCATCACGTACTGCCCGCCCGCGTCGATCACCGTGGCGTTGGCCGGGGCGTCGATGCTCTCGCCGACGGCCACGATCTTGTCG
>NZ_JAGXJZ010000988.1:0-229 GCF_019091095.1 Achromobacter sp. GbtcB20
TGCCGCCATTAAAGATGAAAACGGACTATCATACAATCAATATTTTCCGACTCATTTATCGGATTATCTTATGAATCCTACCCTGCGCCAGATGCGTGCCTTCGTGGCGGTCGCCAAGACCGGTAACTTTACGCTGGCGGCGCAAAGCCTGCACGTCACGCAGTCGGCCCTGTCCGGTTTGATCAAGGAACTCGAGCAGGCAGCACGATTCTTACCGCGAGCGCGGGCG
>NZ_JAGXJZ010000099.1:0-744 GCF_019091095.1 Achromobacter sp. GbtcB20
AAGCATTTTAAAAAATTGACGGAAGAACAGTCTCTGTGCTTTACCTCTTCTCTTCGCTCGACCATTCAGCGCTTGCATGACTTCGTTAAACTCCAGCATAAACTCGTCATGTTCCTCACCGACTTGTAAGTGATCAATTTCGAGTGTAGCGAAGGACGTGCTTGCATCCTCATCTCGCAACATTCCCATTGCGGCGCCAAATCCTGAAATAGCCTGTGCTCGTTTAAAAAGTTGCACGCCGGTGCTTCCCCAGACCTGAACGTTGCTCACTTCTTCCGAATCTTCATCTAGCTCTTGAGTCGGGTGCTTTAAATCGAAAGATGTTATCTTTTGAATTAGTTTGTTCCACGTCAAAAGAAAATCTCTAAATACATCGTGCCTATCATTCTCCTTGGCGAGACTCTCGAGGCTAGAAATATTGTCTAGAATGTCGCCACGGTCTAACGGCGTCTCACTTCTCTCCAAATAAGAGTTGAGCCCTTCAATCACATCCCGAAAGTTGTAGCAATTCGGTTGACGAGCTCGGCGGGCATCTGCTTCACGTATCAGCGTAATGCCTTCTATCTCTATATCCAGATAATCCTGGTACATGATCTCAATTTGATGTCGGACTGACATGGGGGTTTGCCCCGTGTTCAGCGTGAGCATGCGGTACAGAATTCCAATCTTGTTGATTACCTCATATATCTCGCACCGCATAGGGCGAACCAATAATTCTTCTAGCACTTCGGGCTGTCCTGCAGT
>NZ_JAGXJZ010000989.1:0-229 GCF_019091095.1 Achromobacter sp. GbtcB20
ACCCCCTCGCGGCTGGCGCCGCGAGGGGGTTTGTTTTTGGCTGGATCGGATGGTCTGCTGTTTGAGTCGGATGTTCTTCTGACTACGGTAGCTGGCGATGCAGCGCTGCGAAAAATAGCTCGGATTGCAGGCGTTCGCTTTGGATCTGGGCCGCAACCTTGGCGGTGAGGTTGGCGTTGACGGGAACCAGGGGGCGGCCGGTGGATTGTGTCATGACCTGGGCGGTACA
>NZ_JAGXJZ010000990.1:0-229 GCF_019091095.1 Achromobacter sp. GbtcB20
AGGATTTTTTCCAGCTGCTCCTGCGAAGCCTGGGCGCCGATCATGGTCGATTCGTCGAGCGGATTGCCGGCCTTGATTTTCGCCACGCGATCGAGCGCGCGCTCGATGAAACGTTCGTAGATCGACTCCTGGACCAGCACGCGCGAGGGGCAGGTGCAGACCTCGCCCTGGTTCAGCGCGAACATGGCAAAACCTTCCAGGCATTTGTCGAAGAACTCGTCGTCGGCAT
>NZ_JAGXJZ010000991.1:0-229 GCF_019091095.1 Achromobacter sp. GbtcB20
CAGGGGCGGGTAGATGCAGGACGAACCGAGGAACAGGAGCTTCTACACGCCGGCGCGCCAAGCTTCGTGCACGACATTGGTTTCCACCAGCAGATTGTCGTAGATGAATTCCGCCGGGTAGGAATTATTCGCATGGATGCCGCCGACCTTCGCCGCCGCCAGGTAGACCTGGTCGATGCGTTCGGCGCGGAAGAAGGCGCGCACCTGCGCCTGGTCCGTCAGTTCCAGT
>NZ_JAGXJZ010000992.1:0-229 GCF_019091095.1 Achromobacter sp. GbtcB20
AAGATGTAGTCGTAGATGCGGCGCCCGAAGGTGCCGTTGAAGGGCACCTCGCCGCGGATCGGCGCCTTGGTTGCCTTCACCTGCTCGATCTCGCGGTCGTGCATGGCGGCGTGCCAGTCCGGGTAGCCCAGTTCGAGGCAGTTCTTGCCGAGCGCTTCCTCGCGCGTCCTGCCCCACATCTGCAGCAGCACCGCGTTGGCGTAGGTGAAGCGGTGTTCGAGGTCGAACA
>NZ_JAGXJZ010000993.1:0-229 GCF_019091095.1 Achromobacter sp. GbtcB20
GGCCCCCGCCGGGTCCCAGGCCTCATCGCCATCCTTTTCGCGCTTGCGGTAGAGCGTGGCGACGTCGTTGATCCGCGCCGGGGCGAAGTCGGCCAGGTAGAAGCCGGCCTTCAGGCCCATCGGATCGTGGATGAGACCGCGCATCAGGCGGTCGAAACGCTGGCCGCCGGCGCGTTCCATGACGGTGGCCAGCAGGCCGTAGTTGAAGTTGACGTACTCGAACCAGCCG
>NZ_JAGXJZ010000994.1:0-229 GCF_019091095.1 Achromobacter sp. GbtcB20
GACGGGTTTCGTGCCCAGGAGCTTAGCTTGGCCGACCAGGGCATTGGCCCAGGCGCCGCCGCGCTTGTTCGAGCGCGCGTACGGGTCGAAGGTGAAGATCGCCAGCTGGCTGGCGTCGGCGTCGAACACGTCGAAGGTGCGCACGTCCTCGACATAGGTCGGCAGGTCCTTGCGTTCCTTGAAGGGCAGGCCGAACTCTTTGTTTGCGGCGAAGAACACGCCGTCCTGC
>NZ_JAGXJZ010000995.1:0-229 GCF_019091095.1 Achromobacter sp. GbtcB20
TGCAGGTCGACCTGTACGACGAGGAGGCGCGCGGGCCGGTGCCCGATACGCCGGAGTTTTACCAGGCCTGCTTCGATTGCCTGGGCCGGGACGGCATCATGACCACCAACGTGTACGGCGACATCTCCTGCTACGACAGGAACCTGGACGCGATGCGCGAGGTGTTCGACGCCGTGGTCTGGCTGCCCGAGGTGCACGACGCGAACATCGTCGTCCTCGCCTTCAAGAA
>NZ_JAGXJZ010000996.1:0-228 GCF_019091095.1 Achromobacter sp. GbtcB20
GTGCTGCCGGAAGACGCCAAGGAAAAGGAAAATGACTACGTGATGTTGTCGGACATTTTCCCGACCGGCTACCACGCTACCGAATTGGCTGGCCTTAAGCCGGGTGAATCGGTCGTGATCTACGGCGCCGGCCCGGTCGGCCTAATGGCGGCCATGTCTGCGTTCATTAAAGGCGCAAGCGAAGTTTTCGTCGTGGACACGCACAAGGACCGCTTGGCACTGGCCGAA
>NZ_JAGXJZ010000997.1:0-228 GCF_019091095.1 Achromobacter sp. GbtcB20
AATGCCAAACTCGAAGTCCTGACCCCGGAAAACTCGCAGCTGATCATCATCGATCACCAGCCGCAGATGGCTTTCGGCGTGCAATCGATCGACCGCCAGACCCTGAAGAACAACGTGGTCGGGCTGGCCAAGGCAGCCAAGGTCTTCGCCATCCCGACCATCATCACGGCGGTGGAGACCGAGTCCTTCTCGGGCCGCACCTACCCGGGGATCCTGGACGTGTTCCCG
>NZ_JAGXJZ010000998.1:0-228 GCF_019091095.1 Achromobacter sp. GbtcB20
CGTTCGCCGGGTCCTGGAGCTGGGCCGGGTCGAGTTCGGGAAAGCGTTCGAGCAGGAAGGGCGTGCGCATGCCGCCGGCGACGACGGCGGGGACGCGGATGTTCTGCGGACGCAGTTCGGCATGCAGGGCGTGCGAGAGCCCAAGCAATCCCCATTTGCTGGCGTGGTAGGCCGCCGCGTTGGGCCAGGCGCGCTTGGCGGCGGTGGAGGCGACGTTGACGATGTGGC